>JADFTO010000010.1 GCA_022560215.1 Pseudomonadota bacterium
AGACGCGCCGCCTTTCCGTGCGAACGGACCGGTGCACACTCATCTACGACGGGCTGGCGCCTTCGCCCCTGGTGCTCCGCCACGGCGGGGAGGCCGAGGAAGCCATCGAGGTGCCGGCGACCCCCGCCCTCGATTGCGCCATCATGGCGTTTGCCGACGCCGTCCGCGACAGGAGCCGCGATGAGGCTTCCCTCCGCCTCGGCCTGGACACGGTCACGGTGCTGGCCCGCTGCCAGCGGCACCTGGACGGCGCAAGAGCGCCATCGGGCTAAGGCGCCCACATGGACCACGGATTCCGCTTTCGCGACCTCGGCTGGCGGGCCCAGGCCACCTACATCGCGCACGCCTTCAAGGCGGTGGCCAAGCAGCACCACCGGGACATGGCCCCGGTGCTGCGCCGCTTCATCCGCGAGGACTCCGTCGTGCTCGACATCGGCGGCCACGCGGGCCAGTTCGCCAAGCTGTTCGCCAGGATTGCCCGCCGGGGCCGGGTCTACACCTTCGAGCCCAGCGCCTATGCCCTTTCCATCCTCAGGATGGGCGTCCGCGCCAGCGGCCTCGGCAACATAACGGTGGTGCCCGAGGGCTTGGGCGACGCGCCCGGCACGCACACCCTGACCACGCCCCTGAAAGAGCGCGGCAGCCGCCGCTACGGGCTCGCCCACTTAGGGGTGGGCGGAAACTCAGGAAGGGCCGCCGCGACCCAGGAGGTCCGGCTCACCACCATCGACGCCTTCGCCGCCAAGGAGGGCATGGAGCGGCTGGACTTCATCAAGGCGGACGTGGAAGGCTGGGAGCTCAGGATGCTCATGGGCGGGGCCGAGACCATCGGGCGGCACCGCCCCACCCTGATGATCGAGCTTGACGCCACCCACCTGCCCCGCGCCGGCGACACCCTGGAAGGGGCCTGGGACACTTTGCTCTCCTGGGGCTACAGGCCCTGGCTCTGGCTCGGGGCCGAGGACCTGGAGCCCATTCCCGGACCCCGCTCGGGCGACGCCTTCTGGTTGCCCGACTAATACCAAAGGTCATTATCAGTGACCTTTGGTATAAGGTCCCCTTCCCTGGCGTCACCTCGGCGTCCGGGTGTATAAGTCTCGCCCATGAACTTGATCGCCGACGTCTCCCTGTTCCTGGGCGTCCTGGGAGCCGCCTTCGCGGCCACGTTCATGGTCCTGGGTTTCTTGCGCCGGCGCTCCCTCCTCGACCATCCAAACCCGCGCAGCAGCCACGCGGTCCCGACGCCGAGGGGCGGCGGAATCGCGGTCTTGGGCGTCCTCATCCCCGTCTGGGCCGCCCTCGGCCTGGGCCAGGGAAGGATGGATGTTGTCTTCGTCTGCGCCGCCGCCGCCGCCTTGGCCGGGCTCTCCTGGTTCGACGACTTGGCCGGGCTTGCGCCGCCCTGGCGGCTCCTCGGTCACGGCGTCGCCGTCGGCGCAGCACTTGCCTTCATGACGGGCCCCGGCCCCTATTTCGGCGGCCTGCTGCCCCCCGCGCTGGACCCGCTCGCCGCCGGGTTGCTCTGGCTCTGGTTCGTCAACCTGTTCAACTTCATGGACGGGATCGACGGCATCGCCGGGGTGGAGACCGCCTGCCTCGGCGCCGGGGCGGCCGTGGTGGCCCTGATCGCGGGCCTGGACCTGCACCCCTTCGGGCTCACCGCGGCGGCCGCCGCGCTCGGCTTCCTCTGGTGGAACCGGCCCCCGGCGCGGATCTTCCTCGGCGACGTGGGCAGCGTGCCGCTCGGCTTCCTGCTCGGCTGGCTGCTCCTCAGCCTGGCCGCCTCGGGCCAGTGGGCCGCCGCCCTGATCCTCCCCCTCTATTACCTGGCCGACGCCACCATCACGCTCCTCCTGCGGGTCTTGCGCGGCGAAACGGTATGGCAGGCCCATCACCAGCACTTCTACCAGCGGGCCGTCGGCCGGGGGCTCGGCCACGCCGCCGTCACGGGTGCCGTGCTGGCCGCCGGCGCCGCACTGGTCGGCCTCGCCGCCGCCGCCGCATGGGGATGGACCTGGCAGGCCGTGGCGGGGGCGGCGGCGGTGGTGGCGGCGCTGCTGTTCCACCTCGGCCGGGAAGGGAAGCCGGCGGCCGCTCCCCGATGAAGATCCTGTTCATCACCGAGAACTTCCCACCGGAGACCAACGCCGCGGCGACCCGCGTCTACGAAAGGGCGGCCTACTGGGTGCGCTGGGGCCACCACGTCACCGTCATCACGTCGGCCCCCAACTTCCCCTTGGGCAAGCTTTTCCCCGGCTACGCCAACCGCTGGCGCCAGACCGAGGACATGACCGGGATCAGGGTGGTCCGGGTCAAGACTTACATTACCCCCAACAGGGGCGTGGTCAGGCGCACGCTGGACTTCACGAGCTTCATGGCGAGCGGGTTCGCCGCCAGCCTGTTCGAGGACAAGCCAGACCTGGTGTGCGCCACCTCGCCCCAGTTTTTCGCCGCCGTCGCCGGTTGGGCCTCGGGCGCGGCGCTGGGCGTGCCCTTCGTCTTCGAGCTGGGCGACCTGTGGCCGGCTTCCATCGCCGCCGTCGGCGCCATGCGCCAGGGATTCCTGTTGCGCCAAATCGAGAGGCTGGAGCTCTCCCTCTACCGTTCATCGGCGGCCATCGTGGCCTTGACCCCGGCCTTCAAGGAGAACCTGACCGGGCGCGGCATCGCTGGGGGCAAGATCGCCGTGGTCCTGAACGGCGTCGATGTCTGGCGCTACGGCCCCAGGGAACGGGACCCCGGGCTTGCCGGCCGATGGGGGCTCGACGGGCGCTTCGTGGTCGGCTACGTGGGCACCCACGGCATGGCCCACGGACTCGTCAACGTGCTGGATGCGGCCGAGCGGCTGCGGGAAGCGGCGGACGTCCGCTTCCTGCTGGTCGGCGCCGGGGCGGACCGGGACGGGCTGATCGCCGAGGCCGGCCGCCGGGGCCTGGACAACGTGGTGTTCATGCCGCCCCAGCCCAAGGAATCCATGCCGGCGGTGTGGAGCCTGTGCGACGTGGCCCTGGTCCATTTGAAGAATTCGCCCGTCTTCGCCGGCGTCATCCCGTCGAAGATCTTCGAGGCCATGGCCATGGGCCTGCCGGTGCTGCTTGCGGCGCCCGACGGCGAGGCCGGCCGCATCCTGGAGGCCGACGGGGCCGGAATGCGGGTGCCGGCGGAGGACCCGGCGGCGCTCGCCGACGCCGTCGTCCGCCTCAAGTCCGACGGGGCGGGCCGCCGCGCCATGGCCAAGCGCTGCCTCGCCGCCGCCGGCCTGCACAGCCGCGAACACCAGGCCAGGGAGATGATCCGGGTGTTCGAGCTGGCCGCCGCCGGCCGGGGCGGCGAAGCCGGGGCTGTGTCCCCTTGAGCCGGGTCCTGGTCACCGGCGCCAGCGGCTTCATCGGGCGGGTCCTGGCGCCGGCGCTCAGCAAAGCCGGCCACCGGGTGCTGGCGGCGACGCGAACGCCGGAGGCGGCCCGGGACCTGGGCGAGACGCACGCGATTTCCGATCTCGGCCCCGACACGCCGTGGCGCGACGCGCTGGACGGCGTGGATCAGGTGATCCACCTGGCCGCCCGGGTGCATGTGATGAAGGAAAGCGCCCCCGATCCCTTGTCCGAATACCGCCGCGTCAACACCGACGGCACCCGCCGGCTGGCGGAAGAGGCCGCCGCCGCCGGCGTCCGCAGGATTGTTTTCTTCAGCACCGTCAAGGTCAACGGAGAGGCGAGTGCGGGCGTCCCCTTCCGCGAGACGGACAGCCCCCGGCCCGGCGACGCCTACGCCCAGTCCAAATGGGAGGCCGAACAGGCCCTGTTCGAGGTCGCGGAAAGGACCGGCCTGGAAGCCGTGGTGCTGAGGCCGCCGCTGGTCTACGGCGCCGGTGTCAAGGGCCATTTTCTGACCTTGCTCAAGGTGTGCAGGGCGGCGCCGCCCCTGCCCTTCGGCGCCCTCGCCAACAGCCGCAGCCTGATTTATGCAGGCAACCTCGCCGACGCCGCCATCAGGTGCCTGGAACACCCTGGCGCCCAGGGCAAGGTCTACCTGGTCCGCGACGGCGACGACGTCTCGACGCCTGAGCTGATCAGAAGGGTTTCGGCGGCCCTTGGCAGGACGGCGCGGCTGTTCCCCGTGCCTCGGTCGCTCTTGCGCCTGGCCGGTGCGTGTACGGGAAACCGGGAGAGATTGTCCAGGCTGCTGGACTCCCTCACCCTCGACGACGGAAGGATCCGCGAAGAACTGGGCTGGACGCCCCCGTTCACCATGGTACAAGGTCTCCATGAGACGGCCCGGTGGTTCGCGTCCGGGCCGACAGAGGAAACTTGACGTTGCCCCGCATCCCGTCCCGCGCCCATGTCGTCTACGCCCATGACATCGTCATGGCGGCGGCGTCCTTCGTCCTGTCGCTTTACTTGAGGACCTGGGACGCCAACTTCCGGGTGCCCACCGACCTGGTGATCCAGGGGACGGTCGTCTTCACCGTGATCGCCGCCGCCGTCTTCTGGTTCATGGGGCTGTACAGGGGGGTGTGGCGCTACGCCTCCATGAACGACCTGCTGGCCATCACCCGGTCGGTCTCCATAGCCATCCTCGTCTTCCTGCTGGTGATGTTCCTGTGGACCCGCCTCGACCAGGTTCCCCGCTCCGTTGTGGTCATCAACTGGTTCGTGTTGATGGCGCTGCTCGGCGGCCCGCGCTTCCTCTACCGATTGGTCAAGGACCGGCGCTTCGATTTCCACCTGGAGAGAGAAAACGGCCCGCGCATCCCGGTCCTCCTGGTGGGGGCGGGGGACGGCACCGAGATGTTCATCCGGGCGCTGGCCCGCGACCGTCAGGACAATTACCGGGTGGTGGGCATCGTCGCCGAGAAGCCGTCCCGGGTGGGGCACCAGATCCACGGCATCGATGTCATGGGAACCACCGGGGAATTGGCCTCCGTCGTCGAGCGGCTGGCCAAGGACCGCCCCCAGCGCCTGATCCTGACCCACGACGGCATGGACGGGACGCGGGTGCGGGCGCTTCTCGACCAGGCGGAGGCCCTCGGCATGACCTTGGCGCGCCTGCCCCGCCTGACCGACTTCAAGAGCGGCATCGGCGAAAAGGTGGAGGTCAAGCCCGTCGCCATCGAGGACCTTCTCGGCCGGCCGCAGACGCCGCTGGACCGGCACGCCATGGAAGCCCTCATCGAAGGCAGGCGGGTCCTGGTGACGGGGGCGGGCGGCAGCATCGGCGGCGAGCTGGTGCGCCAGATCACGGACCTGAACCCGGCCGTGGCCGCGCTTCTCGACAATTCCGAACACAATCTCTACACCATCGGGATGGAGGCCTCCGACCGCCATCCCGGCCTCGAGACCCGGGCGTTTATCGCCGACGTGCGCGACGGCGCCGTCATGGAGCGCCTCTTTGCCGGCTTCCGGCCCGACCTGGTCTTCCACGCCGCCGCCCTGAAGCACGTCCCCCTGGTGGAGGCCAACGTCTTCGAGGGGGTCATGACCAACGTCATCGGAACCGTCAACGTGGCCCGGGCCTGCCTGGCCGCGGGTGCCAGCACCATGGTGCTGATCTCCACCGACAAGGCGGTGAACCCGAGCAGCGTCATGGGCGCAACCAAGCGCATCGCCGAAAGCTATTGCCAGGCCCTGGACGTGAGCGCCGAGTGCGAAACCCGCTTCGTCACCGTCCGCTTCGGCAACGTGCTGGGGTCCACCGGCTCGGTGGTGCCCCTGTTCCAGAAGCAGTTGGCCGCCGGCGGTCCCCTGACCCTCACACATCCCGGGATGAAGCGTTACTTCATGACCGTCCGCGAGGCGGTGGAGCTGGTGCTCCAGGCCTCGGCCCTCGGCGGGCGCCAACACGAAGGCAAGATCTTCGTCCTCGACATGGGGGAGCCGGTGCTCATCAAGGACCTGGCCGAGCAGATGATCCGCCTGTCCGGGCTCAGGCCCGGCGACGACATCAAGATCGAGGTGATCGGCGTCCGCCCCGGCGAGAAACTGGCCGAAGATATGTTCCACCCGGGCGAGGCGCTGGTACCCACCCCATGCGAAGGAATCCTGCTGGCGGCGCCCCGGCCCGGGGACGCCGAGGTCCTGGCCCGGGCTTCCGATGAGCTGGCCCGAGGCTGCGCCGAGGCCGACACGGTCAAGGTCATGGCCCTGATCCGCCGCCTGGTGCCCGAATACCGGGGACAGGCCGCCGACGTCCCCCGGGCCGCCTCGGGATGAAGCTTCCGGCCAAGGAAACCAGGCCATGACAGAGCCGATCCGCCGCGCCCTGATTTCCGTTTCCGACAAGACCGGCTTGGCTGAATTCGGCCGCTTCCTGGCCGGGCGCGGGGTGGAGATCCTGTCCACCGGCGGCTCGGCCGAGGCCCTGGAGAAGGCCGGCGTGCCGGTGGTCCAGGTGGGCGACCACACGGGCTTCCCCGAAATCATGGACGGCCGGGTGAAGACCCTGCATCCCCTCATCCACGGCGGGCTGCTCGCCATCCGCGGCAACCCCGAACACGAGCGCGCCATGGCCGATCACGGCATCGGGGCCATCGACCTGCTGGCGGTCAACCTCTATCCCTTCGAGGCGACGGTGGCCGGAGGCGCCGACTTCGAGACCTGCATCGAGAACATCGACATCGGCGGCCCGGCCCTGATCCGGGCGGCGGCCAAGAACCACGCCTTCGTGACGGTGATCGTGGACGCGTCCGACTACCCGGCCGTGATGGAGGAAATGGAGGCGCACGCCGGCGCCACCACGGCCGAATTCCGCAAGCGCCTGGCGGCGGCGGCTTACGCCCGCACCGGGGCCTACGACGCCGCCATCGGCGCCTGGTTCCGGGACCAGTTGGGCGAGCCCTTCCCCCGGCGCGTCGCCTTCGCCGGCGAGCTCGCCCAAATCATGCGTTACGGCGAGAACCCCCACCAGGACGCGGCCTTCTATACAAGCGGTGAGGCCCGCCCCGGGGTCGCCACGGCGACCCAGCTCCAGGGCAAGGAGCTGAGCTACAACAACCTGGGCGACACCGACGCCGCCTTCGAGCTGGTGGCCGAGTTCACCAATGGGCCGGCCTGCGCCATCATCAAGCACGCCAATCCCTGCGGCGTCGCCGTCGCCGGCTCGCTCGTCGAGGCTTACAGACGCGCCCTTGCCTGCGACACCGAAAGCGCCTTCGGCGGCATCGTGGCGGTGAACCGGGACCTGGACGAAGAGACGGCGGCGGAAATCGCCAAGCTGTTCTGCGAAGTGGTCATCGCGCCCAACGTGGAGCCGGGCGCTGCCCAGGTCCTGGCCGCCAAGAAGAACCTGCGCCTGCTGGCCACCGGCGGCATGCCCGATGCGGACGCGCCGGGCATGACCGTGCGCTCCCTTTCCGGGGGCTTCCTGCTGCAAGGGCGGGACCGGGCCGTCATCGGGGACTTAAGGGTGGTCACCAAGCGCCGGCCGACGGAAGATGAGTCGGCCGACCTCGAGTTCGCCTTCACGGTGGCCAAGCACGTCAAGTCCAACGCCATCGTCTACGCCAAGGAAGGGGCCACCGTCGGCGTCGGCGCGGGGCAGATGAGCCGGGTCAATTCGTCCCGCATCGCCGCCTGGAAGGCGGAGGACGCGGCCAGGACCGCCGGCGAGGAGACGAGCTGGGCCGTCGGCTCGGTGGTGGCGTCGGACGCCTTCTTCCCCTTCGCCGACGGCCTCGTCGCCGCGGCGGAAGCGGGCGCCACGGCGGTGATCCAGCCGGGCGGCTCGGTGCGCGACGAAGAGGTCATCGCCGCCGCCGACGAGCGCGATATCGCCATGGTGTTCACCGGCATGCGCCACTTCCGGCACTGAATGGCACGGGGGCAGGGTGTCTTGGAGTCGGCTAGAGCATTTTCCGCGTAAGTGGAAACATGCGATAATACATAGCGCAATTCCGGCGGGGCGCGAAAAAAGGCGACCCGTCCGATTTCTCGAACGGGCCCCCCCTAAATTCAAAACTTCCTACTACCCCTTTCGGGCCCTGGGAAATCCCGAATTAGGGTCCGAACTTCCGGCTAATCCTTGCGGGCCAACTGAACGCCCGAACCCGACGAAAACGCTAGCAGAAGCGAGGGGCCTGAAAAACCCATATTCGATCCACCCCCCTGTGGAACCCGGGGATAACCGCGGGCCTCAAGGGGGCTTTCGCGCCCGGTTCCCGGATATCGGCGAAAACGGGGAGCGTTCCCGGGCCGAAATGCCGCCCGTCAGCGGAGATGGGCGCGCCGTTTCCCGATATAGCCCTGATGGTATTCCTCGGCCCGGTAGAATTGGGGGGCGGGCAGGATCTCGGTGACGATGGGGTTGCGGAACCTGCCCGACTCGGCGAGTTCCCCCCGGGACACCCTGGCCAGTGTCCCTTGCTTGGCGTCGTGGATGAAGACCGCCGAGCGGTACTGGGTGCCGACGTCCGGGCCCTGGCGGTCGGGCGTGGTGGGATCGTGGATGGACCAGAAGACCGCGAGCAGGTCCTGATAGGTGACGATGTCGGGGTCGAAGGCCACCTCGACGGCCTCGGCGTGTCCGGTCTTGCCGGTGCAGATCTCTTCGTAAGTGGGGTTTTCCGTGGTGCCGCCCGTATAGCCGACGGCCGTGGAGAGCACGCCCTTGATACCCGAGAAGACGTCCTCGACGCCCCAGAAGCAGCCGGCGGCGAAGGTGGCCTTTTTCATTCCCATTCCTTCTTAGGTCCCGCCTTAGGTCCCGCGGCCCTTCCGCCGCTTCAGGGGCGGGGCTTTCTTCCCCGCCTTCAGCAAGGGCTCCACGTGGGCCAGGTTTTTTTCCGTGATCGCCGCCAGGCGGGCGGCGCCGAGACCGGTATAGGTGTCGCGGGCCCGTTCGAAGGCCTGCGCCGCGCCCAGCAGGTGATCGGACTCCCCCGTCAGCTTGCCCAGCAGGAACAGCGCCGAGCCCAGGTTGTTCTGGGTAGCCGCCCAGGCCATGGGCATCTCGTCCCGGTCGCGCACCTCGAGGGCGGCGCGGCAGGCCTCGGCGGCCTTTTCCAGGACTTCCGGATTGCGCAGTTGTTTTCCCAGCACCTGGGCGGCCTGGGCGAAGTTGCCCATGATCTCGGCCCAGGGGATGGGGTCCTCTGCCTTGGTGATCACCTGGAGGGCCGCCTGGAAGGCGGTGAGCGCGTGCTTGAGCAGCTCCGGGTCGCCGATGCTGGCGTCCAGCTTGAAGAGCACCATGCCCAGCCGGTTCTGGGCCACCGCCCAGTGGCGCGGGTGCTCTTCCTTGTTCAGTACCTTCAAGGCGGCGCGGAAGGCCTCGGCGGCCGCATCGAGGGTATCGGTGTCGTTGTCCCCTTCGGCCAGGATCAGCAACACCATGCCCAGGTTCTTCTGGTTGAACGCCCATTTCTCGGGCGTCTCTTCCAGGGACAGGTTGGCCAGGGCTTCCTGGTAGGTTTGGGCCGCCATTTGGTAGAGATCCGGGTCGTTCCTGAACGCCGCCGCCGTGACCAGGGCGTTGGCGAAGCACGACTGGACGGCGGCCCGTTCCCCGGACGTCATGTCCAGGGGCAGATTGCGGGCGATGGGCATGGCCATGTCCAGGGCCTGGGGCAGAACCTCGACCAGGCGCAGGCCCTTGGCGTCGGTCCTGGGCCGGGTCGCGGCCAGGCTGACCGGGAGCAATAGGGGCGTGAGCTCCGGGCCGAAGCCGACGGGCAGGTTCAGCGTCGTCGCCGGGCCGAAGCTTCCCGGCCGGTATTCTTCATCGGCCTTGGAGGAGACGAAGTGAAGATCGAGCGTGGTCCCGGGCGGCGGAATCTCGCCCCAGATCAGGAGATCGGCGTCGGCCGCCTCCAGCCAGCCGCGGGCGAGCCGGGCGCGTTCCTCCGGCCGCCGGACCTCGGGCGGCATGGTCTTGTTGAAGGGGCGGGCGCGGATGCCCCTCGATCCTTTGAGCGCGCCGGCGATGTGCCGGGCGTGATTCTTGCCCGCCTCGTCCATCAGGTTGGCCACCAGGATGTCGATCCGCTTGGCGTGGGGAACGCCGCCGAAAAACCGGGTCAGGAACCCGGCGGGCGCCTCGACGGCCGCCTGGCCCGGCACCGGCTCGGGGGTCTCCTTGGCGGCCCCGTCGCCGCTCAGCATCTCGATCAGCCTGTCGAAAGTGCTCGACTTGGGCGGAGGGGACTCCTGGCCGACCGCCTCGAGGGTGACCGGCTCCACCGCGCGGGCGGTGGCGCCGCGCCGGCCCAGGTCATCCACATCGCCCAGGGGCTCCCCCGGCCCGAGAACGGCCAGGCGGATGGGGCCCGTTTCCCCCTGCCGGGTGAGTTCAACGGCGCCCTGGACGATGACGAAGGTGGACGACCCGTCTTCGCCTTCGCGAAAGATGATCTCTCCGGCTTCGTAGTCGAGTGTCGTCATCGGGCTCCCTAGAGCATTTTCCACCTCAGTGGAAACATGCGATAAGGCCTCAGCGGCGCTTGAGCGGCCAAAGGCAAAAGCTAGAGTGATTCCATTTCAATGGAACTCACTCTAGGACAACCCCCGATCATGTTGCCCGCCGCGGACGGCCGGGTCAACGCCGGCGGCGCCCGCGCCCGCGAGGCGGATAACTGGACAAACCCATGCGGCGGGAAGTAAAGAATGTGTTGCCCCTTGACCGGGCAACTGGAAGCGCTCGGCCGGGCGACGCCGATGGGGGGAATCCGTTGAAGCCTTTGAAGCCTTTTGCCGTAGCCGTCCTGCTCGCCTTGGCGCCCTGGGCCGGGGCGTCGGCGGCCACCTACGACATGGACAGGTTCCTGGGCGAGCCCCATCCCTTCGCCGTCCCGCCGGCCACTTCCCCCCCCGCCGGCCGTCCGGCCGCCGCCCCGCCTGCCGCGCCGCCGGCGGTTTCCGCCCCGGCCGTGCCGCCGGCGCCTGCGGACCGCGGGGACGAATTCCTGTCGGAAATCCGCCTCGGGGGGCTGGCGCACGACCAGGGGCCCTTCAGCTCAAACAAGGAAGACGGGTTCGACATGAACGTGGAAGTTCTTTTCGTATCCCCGGATTTCCTGGACGGCATCGGCTCGCCCCGGCCCCACGCCGGCCTGACCCTGAATTCCACGGGGGACACCAGCCAGGCCTACCTGGGGCTGAGCTGGGAATGGGACTTCTGGGACGGGGCCTTCGCCGGGTTCAGCCTGGGCGCCGCCGTGCATAACGGCGAGACCACGAACGCGCCCCTGGACAGGAAGGAACTGGGCTGTTCGGTCCTGTTCAGGGAATCCATCGACGTCGGCTATCGGCTCGACGAGAACAACTCGCTGATGGCGCACCTCGGCCATATCTCCAACGCCAAGCTGTGCGGCACCAACGAAGGCCTTGAAAACGTCGGCATCCGTTACGGCTACAGGTTTTGAGGCCCGCGATGGGCGCCGTCAACTGGGTCGGCCTGGCGACCCTTTGCGGGCGCGAGGTCAGGCGCTTCACCAAGGTCTTCATCCAGACCCTGCTCGCCCCCATGGTGACGACGCTCCTGTTCCTGGCCATCTTCGCCCTGGCCCTGGGGCGCCTGAGCCAGACCGTCGGCGGCGTGCCCTTCATGGAGTTCCTGGCCCCCGGCCTGATCATGATGGCCATCGTCCAGAACGCCTTCGCCAACACGTCTTCGTCCATCATCGGCTCCAAGATGCAGGGCAACATCGTCGATACCCTGATGGCGCCCCTGACCGCCCACGAACTGACGCTGGGCTACGCCTTCGGCGGCATCGCCCGCGGCATCGCCGTCGGGGTGACGGTGGGCCTGGCCATGAGCGTTTTCGTGCCCATGCATATCCATCACTTAGGGTTCATCCTGTTCCACGCCGTGGCGGCGTCCCTGATGCTGGCCCTGATGGGGCTCATGGGCGGCATCTGGGCGGACAAGTTCGATCAGATGTCGGCGATCACCAACTTCGTGGTGACGCCGCTGTCGTTCCTGTCGGGCACCTTCTATTCCATCCAGCGCCTGCCCGAGACCTTCCAGGCCCTGGCCCACTTCAATCCCTTTTTCTACATGATCGACGGTTTCCGTTACGGGTTCATCGGCTCATCGGACGCCGACCCGCTGACCGGTGTCTTGGTGTTGACCGCCGTCGACGCCGTGCTCTGGGTCTGCTGCTACCGGATGATCGCCAGCGGCTACAAGCTGAAGCCCTGAGACTCCCCCGCGGTTGACACGGGGTGCGGCGGGCATGATAATCCGCCGCTTTCCCGGCGGGCCGGTGCTGTTTGCCGGCCCTTGGCAGTTTTGGGAGAGCGCCCGTGATTCCCGCCCTCATGCCCACCTACGCGCGCCTGGACATCGCCTTCGAGAGGGGCGAAGGGGTCTACCTGTACGCAGAGGACGGGCGCAGGTACCTGGACTTCGCGGCGGGCATCGCGGTCAACGTGCTCGGACACTGCCACCCGCGCCTGGTCGAGGCCCTCCGCTCCCAGGCCGGGACCCTCTGGCATTGCTCCAACATGTACCGAATCCCGGCCCAGGAGCGGCTGGCCGAAAGGCTTGTTGCGGCCACCTTCGCCGACACCGTGTTCTTCAACAATTCGGGCGCCGAGGCCATCGAGTGCGGCCTGAAGATGATCCGCAAGTACCACGATGAGAACGGCGC
The DNA here is from genome assembly GCA_022560215.1 of Pseudomonadota bacterium. Lineage (GTDB taxonomy): Bacteria > Pseudomonadota > Alphaproteobacteria > Rhodospirillales > 2-02-FULL-58-16 > JADFTO01. The sequence goes on from JADFTO010000010.1 coordinate 12,587, forward strand.
CCCGGAGCGCTACCGGGTGATCACGTGCGCGGGCGCTTTCCACGGCCGCACCCTGGCCACCATCGCCGCCGGCGGCCAGGCGAAGCACCTGGCCGGATTCGATCCCGTGGTCGATGGCTTCGACCACGTGGCCTTCGGCAACCTCGACGAGGCCCGGGCCGCCGTCAGGCCCGAGACCGCCGCCATCCTGGTCGAGCCGGTGCAGGGCGAGGGCGGCATCCACCCCGCTTCCATGGAATACATGGAAGGCTTGCGCCGCATGGCCGACGAGTTCGGGCTGCTGCTGTTCCTGGACGAGATCCAGTGCGGCATGGGGCGCACCGGCAGGCTGTTCGCCCACCAGTGGACGTCGATCGAGCCCGACATCATGGCGGTGGCCAAGGGGCTCGCCGGGGGCTTTCCCATCGGCGCCTGCCTGGCCACGGAAAAGGCCGCCCGGGCCTTGGGCGCGGGCAGCCACGGCTCCACCTTCGGCGGCAATCCCCTGGCCATGACGGTGGCGGGCGCGGTCCTGGACGTGATTCTGGAGGACGGCTTCCTTGACCGGGTGGAAGCCATCGCCGGCGTGCTCAGGCAAGGGCTCGAGGACCTGGTCCGGGATCACGCCGGGGTGCTGGCCGGGGTGCGCGGGGCGGGGCTGATGCTGGGCCTCCAGTGCCGGGGGGACAGCAAGGACTTTATCGCCCGCCTGATGAGGAACGGCCTCCTCGCCGTGTCCGCCGAAGGCAACGTGGCGCGCCTTCTGCCCCCCCTGATCATCGAGGACGGCCACGTTGGCGAAGCCCTCGGCATCATCGCCAAGACCTGCGCCGAGCCGGCCGATGGCTGAGGCGCCGAGGCATTTCCTCGATCTCGACCGGGTGAGCGCCGCCACCCTGCGCCATATCCTCGGGCTGGCCCGGGACATCAAGGCCGGCGGCGGCGGGGACAAACCGCTCGCCGGCAAGACCCTGGCCATGATCTTCGAGAAGCCCTCGACCCGCACCCGGGTCTCCTTCCAGGTGGGCATGCAGCAGCTGGGGGGCGCCGTGGTCGTCATCGGCGACGGCGAAAGCCACCTAGGGATAAGCGAAACCGTCGCCGATACGGCGAGGGTGCTGTCGCGCTTCGTCGATGTCATCGTCATCCGCACGGACGCCCCGGCCAAGATCGACGAACTGGCGGACCACGCCACGGTGCCGGTGATCAACGGGCTCACCGACGCCTCCCATCCCTGCCAGCTCATGGCCGACGTGATGACCTTCGAGGAACACCGGGGCCCCATCATGGGCCGCACCGTGGCCTGGTGCGGCGACGGCAACAACATGGCGACGTCGTGGATCCACGCCGCCGTGCGCCTGGAGTTCCGCTTGCGGCTGGCCTGTCCCGGGCAGTTCAGCCCTAGTCCCGAGCTCATGGACTGGGCCGCGGCCGAGGGCGGCGACGTCGCCCTCAGCGAGGACGTGGGCGGGACGGTGGCGGACGCCGACTGCGTGGTCACCGACGCCTGGGTGTCCATGGGCTACCCGGACGCCGAGGCGCGGCGCAGGCTGCTCGCCCCCTACCGGGTGGACGAAGGGGTGATGGCCAAGGCCCGGCCCGACGCGCTGTTCATGCACTGCCTTCCCGCCCACCGGGGCGAGGAGGTCACCGACGCCGTCATCGACGGCCCCAACTCGGTGGTCTGGGACGAGGCCGAGAACCGCCTCCACGCCCAGAAGGGAATCCTCACCTGGTGCCTGGGATGAGGGCCGGGCGGATGCCTCCATCCCCCCCTTGAACGGGCCTCGGCCCCCATGCCAATATGACCCGGACATGACGCGCCCCCTCCCATTCATTGTTTTCGTGAGTTTTCTGCTGGCGGCCTGCGAGACGCCGGCCCCGGCGCAGAAGCTTCCCGATCTGACTTTCACCCATCTCGGCGGATTGAACCTGAACGTGGCCACCCTGGAGGTGGTGTCCGACTACCACGCGCCCCTGAAGAAACCCAACGTGGAACACCTGTTCCCGACGCCGCCGGAGCAGGCCCTCAAGCGCTGGGCCCAGGACCGCCTGAAGGCGGCTGGGAAGCGGGGATCGGCCCGATTCGTCATCACCCGGGCCGCGGTCACCGAAACCCTCCTCAAGACGAAGACGGGAATCAGGGGCGCCTTCACCACCGATCAGGCCGAGCGCTACGACGCGGTCATCGAGGCGACCCTCGAGATTCTCGGGCCCGGCGGCATCCGCAAGGGCTTCGCCAGCACCCGGGTCACCCGCTCGCGCACCGTTGAGGAAGGCATCAGCCTCAACGTCCGGGAAAAGATATGGTTCGACCTGACCGAGGCCCTGATGAAGGATTTCAACGCCGAGATGGAAAATAATATCCGGCGCCACCTCGGCGGCCACCTCCTTTAGCCGCCGCATGCACGGGGCCGGGGATTAGCGGGGAACCATGGAACGGGACTCCATGCACTACGATGTGGTTATCGTCGGCGGTGGGCCGGCGGGTCTGGCGGCGGCCGTCCGGCTCGGCCAGCTGGCGGCCGAACACGGCCGCCAGGTTTCCGTCTGCGTCATCGAAAAGGGCTCCGAGATCGGCGCCCACATCCTGTCCGGCGCGGTGCTCGACCCGAAGAGCCTAGACGAGCTGATCCCCGACTGGAAGGACCGGGGGGCGCCGCTTCACACCCCGGCCAGGGACGACCGGTTCATGTTTTTGACGGAGCGCCGGGCCTTTTCCCTGCCCGTGCCCGCGGGAATGAGGAACCGCGGCAACTACATCATCAGCCTGGGCAGCCTCTGCCGCTGGCTGGCCGCCGAGGCCGAGGCCCTGGGCGTGGAAATCTATCCCGGCTTCGCCGCGTCCCGGGTCCTCTATGGCGAGGACGGGGCCGTCAGGGGCGTCGCCACCGGCGATCAGGGCCTGGACCGGGACGCCAAGCCCACGGCAAACCACCAGCCCGGGATGGACTTGCTGGCCTCTGTCACGCTCTTCGCCGAGGGCTGCCGGGGATCGCTCAGCCAAACCATCATGGAACGCTACGGCTTGAACCGGGAGTCGGACCCCCAGACCTACGGCCTCGGGGTCAAGGAGCTGTGGGAGGTGGACCCGGCCAGACACTCCCCGGGGCGGGTCGTGCATACCATCGGCTGGCCCCTGGACAGCCGCACCTACGGGGGGTCCTTCCTCTACCACCTGGAGGACAACCAGGTGGCCGTCGGCTTCATCGTCGGCCTCGACTACGAGAATCCGTACCTCAGCCCCTTCGAGGAGATGCAGCGATTCAAGACCCATCCCGCCATCCGCCCCACCTTCGAGGGCGGGCGCCGCGTCGCCTACGGCGCCCGCGCCCTGAACGAGGGGGGGTTTCAGTCCGTGCCCGCCCTCACCTTCCCCGGCGGCGCCCTGATCGGGGCCTCGGCGGGCTTCATGAACGTGCCCAGGATCAAGGGCACCCACACCGCCATGAAGTCGGCCATGATCGCCGCCGAGGCGGCATTCGCCGCCCTTGGCGGCGAGGGCGGTCTTTCGGCTTACGGCGACTGCTTAAGGCGCTCCTGGGTGTGGGAGGAACTCAAGCTGGCGCGCAACATCCGCCCTTCCTTCCGCTGGGGGCTTTGGGGCGGGCTCGCCTATTCGGCGCTGGACACCTATGTCTTAAGGGGACGGGCGCCGTGGACATTCCATCAGGGCGCGGACCACGAGACCCTGAAGGACGCCGCCCAGTGTCGGCCCATGGATTATCCCAAGCCCGACAACGAGATTACCTTCGACAAGCTGTCGTCGGTCTACCTGTCGGCCACCAACCACGAGGAAAACCAGCCCTGCCACCTGACATTGAAGGACGCCGGCGTCCCCGTGGCGGTGAATCTGGCCCGCTACGACGGGCCGGAGGAGCGCTACTGTCCCGCCGGCGTCTACGAGTTCGTGGGCGAGGGCGACGGCCGGCGCCTGCAGATCAACGCCCAGAACTGCGTCCACTGCAAGACCTGCGACATCAAGGACCCGACCCAGAACATCCGCTGGGTCGTTCCCGAAGGCGGCGGCGGCCCCAACTATCCGAACATGTGATACCAGCGGCCCTTAAGAAGGACCGCTGGGCGTTCATGCGCCACGCAGGCTCTCAGGCATAAGCGCCGGCGCGCGGTCGCGCTTGCCAAAGGGCGATGAGTCAAGCTCAACGCCCTTTGGTATGAGCCCCTGGCGATCATGCCGGGCCACTGGTGATTGAGTGTCTGGCGCCGTCTCGGGTACACTCAGGAATGGCCCCACGGGAGCCGAGGTGAGACACCCCATGAGGAACGGATTCCCCTATCTGGGATTGCGCCGCGCCGCGCTCTCGGTGGCCCTGCTCGCCGGGGCCTGCGCCGCCGATCCCGGCCCTTCGTCCCAACCGGCGGATCACCGCGCCACCCTATCCGGGGCCTACCTGGCCGGCCGCCACGCCCAGGCCGAGCGCGACATGGGCCGGGCCGCCGACCTGCTGGGCGCGGCGCTGAAGATGGACCCCGGCAGCCACGGCCTCATGCGCCGGACATTCACCGTGCTGCTCGCCGAGGGACGCATGGACGAAGCCGTCGTCCTCGCCCGCCGCTTGATCGCCGGCGACGGCAATACCTCCTTCTCCCGCCTGGCCTTGGCCGTGGAGCGGATCCGGGCCGGGCGCTTCGATGAGGCCCTGAAACACCTGGAGGCGCTCCCCGATGACGGCATCATGTCCTACTTGGCGCCCCTGCTCGGCGCCTGGGCCGAGGCCGGACTCGGGGATTCCGCCGCCGCCCTGGAGGCCCTCGATCCCCTCTCCGAGAAAAAAGGGACCCGCGCGCTCTACGACCTTCATGCCGCCCTCATTCAGGACCGGGCGGGGAACATCCAGGCCGCCGAGGAGAGCTACCGGCGCGTGGCCGACAGCCAAACGGGCCTTACCCTGCGCCTGGTGCAGCTGCTGGGCTCCCTTTACGAGCGCTCCCGGAAACCCGAAGAGGCGCGGTCTCTTTATGATGAGTACCTGACGACCCAACCCCGCTCGAATCTGCTCGACGAGGCCCTGGCGCGGCTGGACTCGGGCGCCGAGCCCGGCCCCGAGGTGGCGACCGCCATCGACGGCGCGGCGGAGGCCCTGTTCGGCATGGCCGGCTCCCTGCGCCAGCAGAACGCCCGCGAGACGGCGCTCCTGCTGGGGCGCATGGCCCTCTACCTGAAGCCGGACTTCCCCATGGAGCAGATCCTTCTGGCCGACCTGCTGGAAGCGGACAATCGCCTGGAAAGCGCCAACCGGGTCTACAAAGCCATAAACCCGGAGTCTCCTTATGCGTGGACGGTGCGCCTGCGTATCGCTTCCAACCTGGACCGGCTGGACCAGACGGAGGAAGCCCTGACCCGGCTCGCCGCCATGGCCAGCGACCAGCCCGACCAGGCGGAGGCCCTGATCAACATGGGCGACATCCTGCGCGGACACGAGCGCTTCGAGGAGGCCGTGCAGGCTTACGACCGGGCCGTGGCCCGGATTCCGAAGCTGGAGAAACGCCACTGGAGACTGCTCTATTCCCGCGGCATCGCGCTCGAGCGCTCCAAGAAGTGGGCCCGCGCCGAGGCCGACTTCCTCAAGGCTCTGGAGTTCGAGCCGGACCAGCCCTTCGTGCTCAACTACTTAGGCTACTCCTGGGTGGAGAAGGGCATGCACCTGGAGCGCGCCCGCGAGATGATCAAGACGGCGGTGAAGCTGCGCCCCAACGACGGCTACATCGTCGACAGCCTGGGCTGGGTGCTTTACCAGGGAGGGCAGTTCGAGGCGGCCGCACGGGAGCTGGAAAGGGCAGTGGAACTGCGCCCCGAGGACCCCATCATCAACGACCACCTGGGCGACGCCTTGTGGCGGGTGGGCCGCCTGCAGGAAGCCAGGTTCCAGTGGCGGCGGGCACTGGGCCTGGATCCCGAGCCGGACACCGTTCCCGCCATCGAGAAAAAGCTCAAGCAAGGGCTTGGCGGTGGAGACTGAGCCGCCTCCCCCCGGGGTCATCGTCGTTTCCGCCCCCGCCAAGATCAACCTCTACCTGCACGTGACGGGGCGGAGGCGCGACGGCTACCACCTGCTCGACAGCCTGGTGGCCTTCGCCGGCATCCAGGACAGGCTGGTCATCGGGCCCGGCGACGACCTCAGGCTCCTGATCGAAGGCAGGTTCTCGGGCGCCGTCCCCGCCGGCCCCGGCAACATCGTGCTCAGGGCGGCCGGCCTCCTGGCCGAGGCGGCGGGGGTGAAGGCCCGGGCCCGCATCGACCTGGTCAAGAGGCTGCCCGTGTCGGCGGGGCTCGGCGGCGGCTCGGCCGACGCGGCGGCGGCGCTGAGGGGCCTGTCCACGCTCTGGGGCGTCGGCCTGGCCGAAGACGACCTCCTGGCCCTGGCCCTGGATCTCGGCGCCGACGTGCCGGTATGTCTGGGGGCCAAGGCCGCCTTCATGGGCGGCATCGGCGGGGATTTGGAGGCCGCGCCGCCCCTGCCCGAGGCCTGGCTGGCGCTGGTCAACCCCGGCCGCCCCCTGGCCACGGCGGCGGTGTTCGGGAACTTAGGATCCGCCTATTCCGCCCCCGCCCGTTTCGCCGAGGCCCCCCCCGACGCGCCCGCGCTGGCGGCCCTGCTCGAGACCCGGGACAACGGCCTGACGGAGGCGGCCCGGGAGTTGGAGCCCGCCATAGGCGAGGCGCTATCGGCCCTGGAGCAAAGCCCCGGCGTTTTGCTGGCCCGCATGACGGGCAGCGGGGCCACCTGCTTCGGCCTGTTCAGCCAGCAGGGCGCGGCGGCGGAAGCGGCATCAAAGATCGCCGCCGCCCACCCCCGGTGGTGGGCGAGGCCGGCGGCGCTGGCCGGGGACGCGGGCGCCTTGCGGGTGTGACTCACCCGGGGCATGAGTTGCGGCGGGCCGGGCTTCGGCTTAAGGTGCCGGTCACATCCCCTGGGGCGTAGCCAAGTGGTTAAGGCACCGGTTTTTGGTACCGGTATTCGGAGGTTCGAATCCTCCCGCCCCAGCCAAAACCGGGCGCGGCGCAGGTACAAATTGACCTCCACCTTTCCCGAATTATAATAAAGGCTTAACCTGACGGATTGGTCAACCTTTAGCCTGTTTGACCGACAGCAAGTACATCCCATATGGGATTTTTCGGGGAGGAGATCATGAAATTCAAACGCCAGATTATGGCGGCGCTTGCCGCCATTCTGTTTGCCTGGCCGGCGGCTCAGGCCGCGGAGTTAGCCTGGAGGGTCGAGGCATGAACAAGCATGTGACGTTCGGAGTCGCCGGGTTGGCCATCGGCGCTCTCGCCGTTTTCTTTCTCATGCCTCCCAAGGAGGTGGAGAAGATAGTCGAAGTTGAGAAGATCGTTGAGAAAATCGTCGAAAGGCCTGCCGCTCCAAAAGTTGCCGAAAAGCCAGCCGCCAATACAATGGAGATCGAGGTCTGGGCTCCGGCGGACGAGAACGAGCGCTACCGTTTCAGAGCCATCTCGCTGGCCGCCAACGTTCTCAACGAGGAACTGAAGATCGAAGGCCGCGACACCCGGGTCGTTGTCAAGAAAGGGGCTACATTCGCCGGCTCGCAGGGGTGGGCGCAGTTGAAGCAGGGGTTCTCGCTGGCGGTCGAGGCCGGCAAGGGACCCCACATCATCGTCGGCGGCCACGAGGACATCCCGGTGTGGGGAAGCGCCGGCCTGATCTATCCGATCGAGGACTACGTCGACCTCGAGGCCTGGCCTTTCTCCGACGTCTTCCCCAGCCTGTGGCCGATCATGTCATGGAACGGGCAGGTCTGGGGCGTCCCCCAGGACGCCGAATCCAGGCCTTTCTTCGGCTGGATTCCACACCTGAAGGCGATCGGCTATTCGGACGCCGACATCGCCGCCCTGCCGGCCAAGGTCAAGAGCGGCCAGTACACCCTGCAGAACGTCCTCGAGGACGCCAAGAAAATCCAGGACAAGGGCTTGGTCGAGAAGGGCTACGGGTTCTATCCCCGCGCCACCAAGGGGGGCGACTACTGGCAGTTCTACGCCGTCCAGAAGGGCGGCGACATGTACGACGCCAAGAGCGGCAAGCTGATCCTGGATAAGGGCGCCCTGCTTGGATACTACCAGTTCTTCTACGACGCGGTGTTCAAGTACGGGGTGACCAAGAAGAACCACCTCGGGATGGAATGGGACCAGTGGTACAACGAGGTGGCCAACGGCAAGGCCGGCCTGTGGCACGGCGGCACTTGGCACTACGCCCGCTACACCCGCCGCGAGGGCCTCACCGACTTCTTCGACAAGGTCATGTTCTCGCTCATCCCGTCGGGCGGTTCGGGCGGCAAGGCGACCACCCTCACCCACCCGCTGACCTACCTGATCTCCAAGCGGGCCAAGGGGGAGGAAGTGGAATTGGCGGCCCGGTTGATCACCATCGCTTCCGAGCCCAGGCTGAATACGCTCCATGCCATCGCCTCGGCCCACTTAGGGATCACCAACGCCCAGACCAAGGTCTCGCAGTATGCCGACGACCGCTGGACGGCGGAGGCAACGGCCCTGCTGAAAAGCGCCTTCGCCTTGCCCAACAGCGTCGATTTCGGGCAGTACGACACCCTCGTCTGGAAGGGCCTGACCGCCACCTGGAGCGGCGACCTTTCGCCCCAGGACGCGGTGGACACGGTGGTCAAGGAGATGCAGGCCACCATGGGTGACAAGGTGATCATCCGTTAGCTCCGCGCCCCCCCGGGCATCGGCGAGAAGTCCGCTCCATCCGGCGTCGAGAGGCACCGGACGGGGCAAGCCCGGGGCGGGGCGGCCCGGAGTCCGGCCGAGCCGCAGGGAGCCTCTTGCGGAAGTGATCGATGCAAGGGACGAGGGAATCGATGCAAGGAATTCGGTCGTATCTCCCCCTTTGGTTCATGCTGCCGGCGTCGGTGGCGGTGACCCTGTTCTTCGTGATCCCGGTGATCATGACCTTCGTCTTCAGCTTCACGACGATGAGTTCCGATACCGGCATCCTCGGCAACCGCTACGTGGTCAGCGAAGCGACCATACGAACCCTCAAGGGCGGCGGCATGGACGCGGCCCTGTTGCAGAAGCTGGGCAGCAGCGTCTTCGTCTTCGATGACAGGGGGCTGGCGGCGCTACGCAACAGCGCCCTGAAGCCGGCAGTGGTGAAGGAGATCGAGGAGAAGCTGTCCGGAAAGGTCTATGCCACTGAGAAACAACTTTTCGCCGCCCTGAGGGGGCTGAATAACCGCCCCCGCTCGTTCAAGGACCGCAAAGCGGTTTCGAAATCCGTCGTGCAGACTCTGAAGAACCGCGAGTTTTTTTCGGAGCAGGGTTTACGCGCCGGCCTTACCTCGATCGGGGTCGAGGTCACGGACGACGTGTTCGACAGCCTGCTCGATGCGGCGAACACGAGCTGGAAATGGACCACGGGCAACTACTCGGAACTGATGGCCAGCGACTTCACGGTGAAGATACTGGCCAACACCGCGTTTTATGTGGTTCTTACGTTGTTCTTCAACGTCGGTTTAGCGCTGTTGCTGGCGCTGGCCACCTTCTACATGCCGTCGGGACAGTCCAAGTTCTTCCGCGCCGTGTGGCTGATCCCGCGCGTCAGCCCCTCGGTGATCTATATCATGCTGTGGAGATGGCTTAGCTACGACAACGGCTTCATCAGCTACGTCCTCGGTTTCTTCGGGGTGGAGCCGGAAAATTGGCTGAACGAGTTTCCCTGGACCTTCGTCATCCTGGCCAACGGTTTCGTCGGCGCCTCCATGGGCATGATCATCTTCGCCAGCGCCGTGCTCGCCATACCCGCCGACGTGCTGCACGCGGCCGAGGTCGACGG
>JADFTO010000165.1 GCA_022560215.1 Pseudomonadota bacterium
AAATCCGCGTCGAAGCCGGCGACAAGGTCGAGGTCGGGGCGATCCTCGGACTCATCGAGGAAGGCGCCGCCGGCGAGCCGCCCGCTCCGGTTGAGACGCCCGCGCCCGCGCCCGAGCCCAAGCCGGAGCCGGAGATTCCGGCCACCGCCGCCCTGCACAGCCTGTCGCCGGCGGTGCGCAAGCTGGTGGCCGACAATGACCTCGACCCGTCGTCGATCCCGGCGACCGGCAAGGACGGCCGCATCACCAAGGGCGACGTTCTCAAGGCGATCGACGCCGCCGCCCCGCAACCGGCCCCTGCCTCTCAACCGGAAAGGGGCGGCGGGGAGAAAGCCCCCGGCGGGGCCGCGACGGAGCCGCCTCCGGCCCAGCCGCCGAAGCAGGCTGCCGAGCGCATGGAAATCCCCGTGGAAAATCTCGCCGTCGGCGTCGTCAATGCCCTGGGGGACGGTCTGTCGGCGGTCCTCGGCGCGGGCAAATCGGTCCTCGGCGCGGGCGCGGCCAAGATTTCAGCCCTGTCGAAAAGGGACAAACGGGAACTGCCGTCCGGCACCATCCCCGTGGAGCCCCTGACCAACGGGATCGTTAGTGCCCTCGGTGACGGCGTCAGCGTGGTGGTTGAGAAAAGCAGGTCGATCGGGACTTTTGTCGCCTCGAATGTGATGGATAAAGCGCCGGCCATCGCCACCGCGGGGCTCGATTTGTTTTGCGAATTTGCGGCCGGGATAACGGACAAGCTGTTCGGCGGGAAAAGGAATACGTGAGGATTCTTGGTGAAGACAGAACGCCAGGGAGCTTTTTAGCAAGGAAGGGATCCGTGACATGGCAGGCAAGGATAAAGGCAAGAAAACGGCCAAAAGGAAGACCAAGTTCCGGGTCCCGAACAGGCCGGTCGAGTTCAGCGAAGACGAAGGTTTCAAGGCCAAGGCGAAATCATCGTCGAAGGCCGGGACCGAGGAAATCGAGGTCGAGGATTTGCTGGACGGGCTTGTTAGCGTCTTCGGCGAAGGGCTTGGCACGGTCCTCGACAAGTCTTCAACCGTCGGCGCCGGTTTGTTGTCGGATGTGCGGTCCGCGGCCCGCTCGGCGGTGTCCGCCGCCGTGGGCGGGGTGGTCAAGGTTTGCCGGATTGTCGAGGACGCCGTCGGCGAGAAGGATCCCGGTTTTCGGGACAAGGGATGATCCCTGGGGATGCCGGGTTTTTGGAGGCGTAATTGATCATGGTTTTCGGAATTCCATCCTTTCGGGAAGCCCTCAGGAAGTTGGGCCTGGGTGACGGTGCGCCGGAGGATGAGATCGGCGCCGTTCCAGAAGGTGAGAGCAGCGATGCTCCGCCTGAAGAGGCTGTCAGCATCCCGCAGGAGGCGCCAGCCGGCGTGACGCCGGCGTCGGCAGACTGGGACATGCCGTTCCCGGATGACGAGGCGACCAAAACGGCCAGCCCCGCGGGCTGGTCTTCGCCAACGGATTCCCGGCCGCTATCCGGGGCCCAGGAGATCCCCGTTGAGGATTTGTCCATCGGGATCTTTAACGCCTTGAGCGACGGCATCGGTTCGCTCGTCAGGACAACCTCTTCGGCGGGCTCCCTTGCCGCTACCGAGGCCCGGCTCAGGGTGAAGGCGATCAGGTCCGAATCCGCGAGTGAATTTAGGGCGCTGCGCAAGTTCGTAACCAAACTCGTGCGCGGCACGAAGGACGAAAAGAGTAACCAGGTTTGAAGCCAGTTTAATTTCCCTGGACGCGGCGGTGACGATATCGGGGCGTTCAGGGAGAACCGAAATATGACGGATGAACAAAGGATAACGCTGTGGCTGAAGAGTTTGTGACAAACGTGGTTGATGCCGGCCCTGGCGGCCCGCTTCTGGTTGGTTTCGATCTCGGGACCTCATGGACGGAGGTTATGACAAACCGCGGTCACCGGGAACTTATCCGTTCGGTGGTCGGTTACCCGAGGGACATGATCGGCGTCAAGTTGTTGGGCGAGCCGTTCGTGGTCGGGGAAAAGGCGTTCGAGATGCGGTCCTACGTCGACCTTCGCAGCCCGCTGAAGGAAGGGGTTCTGAAGGAATTCGTCGAACGGGATTTCGAGGTCGCGCGCAATTTCGTCGGCCACGTGATCGGTAACCTCAACCCGGGCGGGGAAGAGGAAGTCTGCGTCATCGTCGGCGTTCCGGCGCGCGCGTCGAATATCAACAAGGACCTGCTGGTGAAGGTTTTCCGGGAATTCACGGACGTGGTGCAGTTGATTTCCGAACCGTTCCTGGTGGCGTACAGCCAGGGGACCCTGGTCAACTGCCTGGTCATCGACATCGGCGCGGGCACGGTCGACATCTGCGCGTTGAAGGGCGCCATGCCGGGTGAGAAGTCTCAGGTTACGGTGAACCGGGCGGGGAACTTCGTCGACGCGAGGCTGGAAGCACTGATTGTCGAGACCTATCCGGGCGTCCAGACGAACCGCTACATCGTGTGCAAGCTGAAGGAAGAGCACGGCTACGTGGGCCAAGCGGAGGCACAGATCATCGCCGATTTTCGCGCCGACGGCAAACCGGTTTCCTATGACATTACCGAGGCGGTGGGCACGGCGTGCGAGATGCTGTTGCCGGGGATCACGGAAGGTGTGGAACGGCTGATCCGGACGGTTTCGCCGGAAGACCAGGAAACCATGTTGCAGAATATTTTCGTCGCCGGCGGCGGTTCGCGGATCAAGGGGATCGATCAGTTCATCGCCGACGCACTCGGCGATTACGGCGACGTCGGCGTGACCTGCGTCAAGGACCCAACCTATGCGGTCGCCATGGGGGCGTTGAAGCTGGCGTCTGAATTGCCGCCACAGTACTGGGAACAATTGGGCAGTGTCACCGATTACTGATCGGGACGATGGCCGGAATGATGGTGGAACCCGGAGAAGCATGCCGTGCTGAGAATGATCGTTTACCTGTTTATCGGCGCCTCGGTGGTGCTCTTCGCGTCGCAAAACCTGGAGATCGTCCCCGTCTACATCTTCACGGGGGCCGCCATCGAGGTGCCGTTGATCATGATCGTCGCCGTTTCGTTCTTCGCCGGGTTCGTGACCGCGATTATCGGCGTTATCCAGAAGGCGGTTCGGCGCCACAAACGCAAGGGCAGAGTCATGATCGATCCACGGCGCAGCATGTGATGACGATGAAATTAAACGGCAAGCCCGGAAATTCAGAACCGGTTCATGGCTCCCACCCGGGGCGCGATGGCCGGCCGGGCGGAAGAGGATAGAGGCAAATGAGATACAAAAAATGTATCCGATGTTCGCGGACGGTCGGCTGGGTCGGTCTGGTTAGCAGTGCCGTCCTGATGGTCATGAAGGCTTTCGTCGGACTGGTTTCGGGGTCTCAGGCGATGGTCGCGGACGCCATGTATTCGGCCAAGGACCTGGTCAGTTCGTTGATGGTTATCGTCGGCATGTCGATGTCCGAAAAAACCCTGGACCGCGAACACCCGTACGGCCACGGCAAGGTGGAATTCATCCTGTCGATGTTTGTCAGCATCATTTTCCTTGTCATCACGGCGTCCCTGATGGTCTACGCCGTCGGCACGCTCTTCGACGACACCATCCACCCCAAACCCCACCTGATCGCCCTCTGGGCGGCCTTCCTGTGCATCGCCGTGAACATGAGCCTGTATTACTACTCGCGGTGCGTTTCCATCGAATCCAACAGCCCCTTGGTGAGAACGCTCTCCAAGCACCACCATGCCGACGCCGCTTCATCGGCGGCCGTGGCCTGTGGAATTATCGGCTCGCATTATTTCAATATGCCGTGGATCGATACCGCGGTCGCGGCGCTGGAAACGGCCCACCTGTTGTACCTGGGCGGGGATGTTTTCTGGGATTCGGCCAAGGGGCTGATGGACCGCAACATCGAAGACACGACCCACAACCGGATCAAGGAACTGGTGGAAGGCGTCGAAGGCGTCGAGGAAGTGACATCCCTTCGGTCCCGTTATGTGGGCCAGGACATTTTCTCGGAAGTCATCATCGGCGTGGATTCCGGGATCTCGGTCATGGCCGCCAGCGCCATCGCCGAGGCGGTCAAGCAAAACGTCGCCAAGGCGATACCGCGCCTGGGCTCATTCCAGGTTCGAAGCGAGGGCATAAGCGCCACCGCCATGGAAAAGGTGGAGGCCTGATCCACGGGCTGTATTCGGATCGGCAATGGATAAACGATTTGTAACGCGAGGGCTGTGACTGTGAACGCCGGGGTAACCATTTTCGTTTTCGTGATCGTGTTCGCGCAGATCTACTTCGGGACGCTGGACCGGCGTCTTGCCGTTCTGTTGGGCGCCGGCGTCATCTTCGTTTACGGACTCGCGGCGGGTTTCCTGACCCCGCGCATGGTGATCGACGCCATCTATTTCGAGGTCCTGGCCCTGATCTTCGGCATGTCGGCCATTTCCGTGCTTTTGGCCCGGTCCGGCCTGTATTCGCTGATTGCCAAGCACACGGTTTCGCGGGCTTTGGGTAATGGATGGTGGGTATTGATCTCGCTTTCCCTGGTCACCTACGGCCTCTCCCTGACGGTCAACAACCTGGCGACCATGGTTGTCATACTGCCGGTGACGCTGACGGTCTGCTTGCACATGAAGCTCAACCCGGCGCCCTTGCTGATCGCCGAAATCATGGCCTCGAACCTTGGCGGCGCCTCGACCATGGTCGGAGATTTTCCCAACATGATTATCTCCTCGGCGGGGAATTTGCATTTCCTGGACTTCATCGGCGGCATGATGGCGCCCTGCGTGATGCTGCTGGCGGTGATGCTGGGGTATTTCCATTTCCACCGGGCCAAATTCGATCCCGAAACCGGCCCCCCCGGCGCCCGGATCAAAGCGAACCCGGATCTGCAGGATCCGGTCATCGACCGGCGTTTGATGAATACCGGTTTGACCATTCTGGGCATGGTTCTGGTCGGCTTCCTGTTCACCGAAGTGATCGGATTGCGCCCGGGCTGGATCGCGGTCACGGCCGGCGCCTTGGTTTTGATTTTTGCCGGGCGGGGCTGGGAAACGGATTGGTTCACTGCCTGCGGCGGCCACGACATCGTGTTCTTTATCGGCCTTTTCGTCATGGTCGGCGGACTGGTCGCCGCGGGCACCCTGGACGGGGTTCTCTGGTTCATCGAGACCGTCGGCGGCGGAAACGGGCTTCGGATGATGCTGGTGCTGATGTGGATCGCCGCCATTTCGACGATCTTTCTCAATGCCGGGGCGGCGACGGCTTTTTTCGTCCCCGTGGCGTCCAACCTTCATGCGGGTCTGGCCGATCCGGCCGTCTATTGGGCGTTGTCGCTGGGGGTTCTGGCCGGGTCCTCGGCGGCGTTGACGGGCGCCACCGCCGGTCCGGTCGCCGCATCGCATCTGGATCGTTTCGTCAAAGACCATCCCGAAATGCAGAATTTCATGACCTCCGGGGTCCGGCTCGATTTTCGGGGGTATTTGCGCTGGGGAATGCCCGTGATGGGAATCTTTTTAATGATTTCAAGCCTCTATATCATAATCATCGCCAAATAAAATTAAGATGAGAATCGTAGAATGTAAATATGATAAACGCAACAATAAAAATAAATCAAAAAATGAGAACATTTTACTCAGTATGCTACTTATCAGCATTAACTAGGATTCCCTTATAAACAAGAAACATTACACTGATTGGAGACCAAAATGAAATCAAAACTATTGATACTCATGCTTATTCTTCCCTTTACACTATCTGCTCAATATTACGGCGAAAGAGTAACGGAAAAAAGTTTTGAACGATCTAACGTTTACTTTAAAAGCAATTTTTTAAATACGTTTGGATTGTTTCGATTTAAAAATGTTGCGCCGGGACTTATTGAGGATCCTTTTTTGGACCTGCATCTCAATCCGGCCAATTTACCGGAGTTTCAGAATAAAACAGCATTAATCTACCTGGATTTTCGCGGCGATCGCTCCGAAACACC
>JADFTO010000166.1 GCA_022560215.1 Pseudomonadota bacterium
CACCGGAGGCCGCCTTCTTTTGCCCCGTGGCGTCGTTACGCCCCTCATCCGATGCGCAAGCATCGCCTTTCGGAGCGTGCCTAGCCACGGGACAAAATAATCCCGGTCAAATGGTTCCTATCAATCCTGACCCGCTCTAAGCAGGCCGGCGCCTCAAAGCTCCTTGTCCAGATGGGTGCCCGTGGTCTCGTCCGCGGTGTCCGCCTGCTTCTCGTAGGCCGCCGCCTTGCCCGGGGCCGCCGGGTCCGGCTTGTCATCCGGGATCTTGTCCGGTTCCGCCTTGGGGCCGCCCTTGGATACCCCCACCTTGGCCGGGCGCAAGAGGCGGCCGTTGATCATGAAACCCGGCTGCATCACCTGGACCACGGTGCCCGTGGGCTGGCTCTCGTCCTCGATCTCGAACATGGCCTCGTGGACGTTGTGGTCGAACCTCTGGCCCATGGCCTCGATGGGCTTGATGCCGGCGCGCTCGAAGGCGTTCAGCATCTCGCGCTCGGTTATCTTGACGCCCGTGATCAACTGTTCGAGCCGCTCGCCTGAATCCCCGCCCTCGTCCGCCCCATCGTCGGTGTCCGCCCCGCCCACCGCCTCGCCGTCTTCCTTACCGGGGCCGGCGACGCTTTCCAGGGCCCGGCGCAGGTTGTCGCCCACGCCCAGCATCTCGCGGGCGAAGTTGGCGATGGCATAGCGCGACGCATCGGCGCGGTTGCGCTCGGCGCGGCGGCGCACGTTTTCCATCTCGGCCAGGGCGCGCAGCAGCTTGTCCTTGAGGTCGGCCACCTCGGCCTCCAGGTCGGCGGGCTCTTCGTCGGGCAAGTCATCGGGCTCTCCGGACTCGTCATCGGGCTCCCCGGGGCCTTCCCGATCCACGTCCCGATCCGCCTCCCCGGCCTGGACCGCGCCCGTTTCCCCGGCCTTTTCCTCGGCCTGGACCGCGCCCGTTTCCTCGACCTTTTCCTCGACCTTTTCCCCGGCCTTTTCCCCGGCCTTTTCCCCGGCCTTTTCCCCGGCCTCGGGTTCCGGCGGCGCGCCTTCGGCGCCGTTTTCTTCGTCTTCCTTCTTTGCGGACATGTTTCCTCCGTTAACCAATCAGGTGACTGATGAGCTTGGCAGTGTAATCGACCATGGGAATGATGCGCGCGTAGTTCATGCGCGCCGGGCCGATGACGCCGATGGCGCCGACCACCTGTTCCCTCTTGTCCTGGTAGGGGCCGACGATGATGGCGCACCCGGCCATTTCGAACAGGGGGTTTTCGGCGCCGATGAAGATCTGCACGCCCTCGGCGGTGTCGGCGAGTGACAGCACCTTGAGCATCATCTCCTTGGTCTCGAGGGCCGAAAACAGCGACCGGATGCGCTCCAGGTGGGCCGCCCCCTCAACGTCCTCCAAAAGGTTGGCCTGGCCGCGCACGATCAGGGTGCCGCCCGAGTTTCCACCGGCCCAGGTGGCCAGGCCCCCTTCCACCACCCGGGCCGTCAGGTCATCGAGCTGGGCGCGCTGGCTATCCAGTTCGCTCAAGATCTCGTCCCGGGCCTCGTTCAGGGTGCGCCCCACCAGGCGGGCGCTCAGGTAGTTGGTGGCCTCCACCAGGGCCGACGGCGGCAGGTGCCGGGTGGTCTCCAGGATGCGGTTCTCGACCACCCCGCTCTCGGTGACCATGATCACCAGGGCGCGGCCCGGGCTGAGGTTGACGAACTCGATGTGACGCAGCGGGCTGTCCGTCTTCGGCGCCACCACCAGGCCGGCGCAGTGGGAAAGGCCGGAAAGGACCGTTGAGGCTTCCTCGAGAAGACCCTCCAGGCTGGTCCCGGCGGTGGCGCATTGGGCCTCGATGCTCTGCCGCTCCTCGCGGGTCAGGTCGCCCAGCTCCAACAGGCCGTCCACGAACAGGCGCAGCCCCGCCTCGGTGGGCAGGCGCCCGGCCGAGGTGTGGGGGGCATACAGCAACCCCGCCTCTTCCAGGTCGGCCATCACGTTGCGCACGCTGGCCGGCGACAGGCCCAGGTCCAGGTTCTTGGCCAGGGTGCGCGAGCCGACGGGCTCCCCCGTCTTCAGGTAGGAATCGACGATCTGGCGGAAAACCTCGCGGGAGCGGTCGTTGAGTTCTGTGATCGTGGTCATGATCCAAGGGCCTCGTGGGCTGGGGTGAATTTATGTGTCCCCGGGGCCAGCGTCAACGGACTCGGGGGTTTACGCGGGGGTTTACGCGGACAATCGCCCGCGCTAGCTTGACCGTCCCGCCCCCGATCGAGGATGCCCCATGAGACCTTCCGGCCGCGCCCCGGACCGGCTCCGGCCCGTGAGCCTGGAGCCCGGTTTCAGCAAATACGCCGAGGGCTCGTGCTTGGCGCGCTTCGGCGACACCCACGTGCTTTCGACCGCCACCGTCGAGCAGCGGGTGCCGCCCTGGATGCGCGACACGGGACGCGGCTGGGTGACGGCGGAATACGGCATGCTGCCCCGCTCCACCGCCACCCGCACCGGGCGCGAGGCGGTCCAGGGCAGGCAATCGGGGCGCAGCCAGGAAATCCAGCGCCTGATCGGGCGCAGCCTTCGCGCCGTCACCGACCTGGAGGCCCTGGGCGAGATGCAGATCCGCATCGACTGCGACGTGCTGCAGGCCGACGGCGGCACCCGCACCGCCGCCATCACCGGGGCCTACGTGGCCCTGCACCTGGCCCTGCAAAGGCTGGTGGACCTCGGCGTCATCGGGGCCGTGCCCCTGACCGACCGGGTGGCCGCCGTCTCTTCCGGCCTTTACAAGGGGACGCCGGTGCTGGACCTGGACTACGAGGAAGACAGCGCCGCCGAGGCCGACGCCAATTTCGTCATCACGGCGAGGGGCGGCATCGTGGAAATCCAGGTCACGGCCGAGGACGCCCCCATCCCCGAGGACCGGTTCATGGAGCTCCTGTCCCTGGCCCGCACCGGGATAGCGGAGCTGACGGCCATCCAGGGCAAGGTCCTGGGGCTGGACTGAGGGCATGGGGGCGGGTGCGTGTACCGCCGGCGCGGCCCGTCGCTCGAGGGAGACCCCGTGACCGGCGCCAGGCGGTTCGCCGGCGGCCGGCTGGTGATCGCCAGCCACAATCCCGGCAAGGTGGACGAGTTCGCGGCCCTGCTCGAATCATTTAATGCCCAAGTGGTCTCCGCCGCCGGCCTCGGCCTGCCGGAACCGGACGAATCGGGCGCCACCTTCGCCGCCAACGCCGAAATCAAGGCCATGTCGGCCGCCCGGCATTCCGGTTTTCCTGCCATGGCCGACGATTCCGGCCTGGTGGTGGAAGCGCTCGCCGGCGCGCCCGGCATCCACTCGGCCCGCTGGGCCGGGCCCGGCCGGGATTTCGCCATGGCCATGAAAAAAGTGGAGGACGAACTCGCCGGCGCCGGCGACCGGCGCGCCTACTTCGCCTGCGCGCTGGCCCTGGGCTGGCCCGACGGCCACTCGGAGACCTTTCAGGGAGAGGTCCACGGACGCCTGGTCTGGCCGCCCCGGGGCGGCAGCGGCTTCGGTTACGACCCCATGTTCGTGCCCCGCGGCCATGACCTGACCTTCGGCGAGATGGACCCGGCGGCCAAGCACGCCATCAGCCACCGGGCCGCGGCCTTCGGGAAACTCGCCGCCGCCTGCCTCGACCATGCCTGAGCGCCGCCCCCTCGCCGTCTACGTCCACTGGCCCTTCTGCCGCTCGAAGTGCCCCTACTGCGACTTCAACAGCCACGTCGAGACGTCCGTGGACCAGGACCGCTGGCGGGCGGCCCTGCTCGCCGAGCTGGATCATTGCGCCAACGAAACGGAAGGCAGGCCCGCGGTGAGCCTCTATTTCGGCGGCGGCACGCCGTCCCGCATGGAGCCCCGGACCGTGGCCGCCCTGATCGCCGCGGTCCGGGAACGCTGGCCCCCGGTTGGGGACTTGGAGGTCACCTTGGAGGCCAACCCCTCGTCCGCCGCCGGCCTCGGGGCTTTCCTCGAGGCCGGGGTCAACCGGGTGTCGATCGGCGTCCAGTCCTTGGACGACGAGCGGCTGGCCTTCCTCGGGCGCTGGCATTCGGCGGCAGAGGCGCTGGCCGCGGTCGCCGAGGCCGCCCGCTTCCCCCGTCATTCCTTCGATTTGATCTACGGGCTCCCCGGCCAGACCGTGGACGGCTGGAAGGCGGAGCTGGCCCGGGCCCTGGAGATCGCCGGCGAACACCTGTCGGTCTACCAACTCACCGTCGAGCCGGGCACGGCGTTTTTCGCCCAAGGCGTGGAAGAAGCCCCGGAGGCTTTGGCCGCCACCCTTTTCGAGGTTACCCAGGACCTGCTCGAAGGCGCCGGGCTGCCGGCCTACGAGGTCTCCAACCACGCCCGGCCCGGGGCGGAATGCCGGCACAACCTTTTCTGCTGGCGCGGCGGCGATTATGTGGGGCTAGGCCCCGGCGCCCACGGGCGGCTCGCGGACGACGGCGGCGGGGCCCGGGCCAGCCACCAGATCGCGGCCCCCGACCGCTGGCTCCGGGCCGTCGAGGACCAAGGCTTCGGGACGGCCAAGAGCACGCGCTTGAGCCCCCTTCAGCGCCGGGAAGAGATCTTGATGACCGGGCTGCGCCTGACGGAAGGCGTCGAGGCCGACCGCTTCGCGGCGGCAGCCGGCCAATCGCTGGAGGACTTCCTGGACCCGGCCCGGCTGGCGCCCCTGGCCGAGGGCGGGTTCATCGAGTGGGACGGCCAGGGCTTGCGCACCACGCTTAAGGGCCGCCTTTGCCTCAACGCCGTGATCGGGAAGCTGCTGGCTTAGAGCACTATCCAGTTAGTTGGGATCAATTTGATGGGAGCAAATCGGTTCATCCGGGCAGGAGGGTCGGGCCCGTCGATTGCCCCAAGCCTCAATCTCCGACACTGGATTGCACCAAGGACCCGCCCACCATCACCTGCTCTTAGGGGTGCCCCGATTCAAGGCCGCGGAGCGGTTAGGGGGGCGCTATCGGCGGCTCAGTAGATGGCCGGCTCGAAGGTTTCCGGGGCCTCGCTGATGACCTTGAACCCCCGGGGCAGGACCTGGAGCACGGCCAGCCCGCGTTCCGTCACCCCTTCGGGGAGCAGGCGGAAAATGCCGTCCCGGCCCCAGAAGCCGCTGGCCTGTGTCAGGGCCTCGGCGGAGAAATCGGAGCCGTCCTTGGCCAGCACGGCGGCCAGCGCCGTGGCGTCGTAGGCCAGCGTCGCCAAGCGGTGCGGCGGCTTGCCGTAGGTTTTCCGGTAGCGGGCCTCGAACCCGGCGCGGGCGGCGGGCGGCGGGGCGGCGAACCAGCCCCCGACCAGGGCCGGCTCGGCGCCGAGGCCGGGTTCTTCCCAGCGCCCGGTGCCCAGCATCTTGATCTTGGCCGGGTCCACGTCGAAGAAGGGCAGCAGGGCGGCGATGGCCTGGAGCCTCCTGCCCCCGTCGGCAACCAGCAGGGCATCGAAGGGCAAATCGCCGACGGTCTGCAGCTTCGCCAGCCGCCTCAGCGCCCGCCGGGCGATCTCGTCGTCCCGGGCCCTGAGCTGGGAGCGCTGGCTCACCAGGGCCCCGCGGCGGGCATCGTAGTTGGCGAGCCGCCTGACCGCGGCGGAGAAGTCGCTGGCGCCTGGATCGTAGAACTGGATGCGGCTGACGACGGCTCCCTCGGCGGCACGGCCCAGCGCCGCCACCACCTTTTCCCCGTATTCGTTGTCCGGGGCCAGGGCGGCGAAGCGCCGGAGGCCCCGGGAGCGGGCGAAGGCCACCACCCTTTGCACCTCGGCCTCGGGCAGGAATCCCATGGTGAAAATGCCGTTTCCCGCCACCGAACGGTCGCTCGAAAAGCCGAGCACGGTGACGTTGGCCGCCCGCGCCGCCGGCGTCACCGCGCGCACCGAGGAGGCCAGCAAGGGCCCGAGGATCACCGAGGCGCCGTCGCCGATGGCGAGCGCCGCCGCCTCCGCCGCCCCCTCGG
>JADFTO010000011.1 GCA_022560215.1 Pseudomonadota bacterium
GCTGAGCCAGCGAGAGGCAGCAAGTCGATTTGGCATTGCGCGAGAGACGGTGAAGAAGATGCTCCGGCATTCAGAGCCACCGGGTCACGCCCAGGCGGACTTTGGCGAGGCGGATGCGATCATCGCCGGTGACGGGGCCTAATGCCGCTTAATAACCCCACCATCGTCGGCCCGATTGGTACCAAAAAAGAGGCCGACGGAGATATTCGTGCTATGGGACCGCATAATCCGGGACCGATCGGTCTCTCCGTCCCACCCGGCGATGCGGTATCGCCGATAAGTCCCGGAAACTACGGCACGAATTCGGGCGTCAAATTAATAAAAATGCCAATTAAACCAATGGCATAAGTGTTGGCGGAGGGAGGGGGATTCGAACCCCCGATACGGTTTCCCGTATACACGCTTTCCAAGCGTGCGCCTTCAGCCACTCGGCCACCCCTCCGGAGAGCGCGCCAAAACCTAACCGAGGCCCGGACCCGCCGCAACGGGTTTGCGCGCGCGAAAGGCACCTATGTTAATGGCCACCCCGGGCGTTTATGATGGGGCATGAGGATTCCCTCGCTCCTCGGCTGGCTCCTGATGGGGGCCGCCTTCATCGCCGCCGCCGCCGAGACCGTGGCCCACTCGGTGCCCGGCGTCGGCGGCCTGCTGATATCCGCCTACGACCTTTGGTACACCTTCTCGCCGAAGGGCCTGGTGATAGCCAGGATCATGGTCGAGAGGGATGTCCACCCCATCATCTGGGACCCTCTGCTGATCACCGTCCTGCAGTTTCCCGCCTGGCTGCTTTTGGGGGGGCCAGGCGTGGCCCTGGCTTGGTTTTTCCGTCCCCCGCGCCCGAAGAGCGAGGAGATCGTAGAGGCCTCCATGGTCCTTTACGACAGGCTGATGGAAGCCGCCGAGAAGGAACAAGGGCCGGAAGAGCCTGCCCCTGAATCCTCCTACGACCCTTCCGGCGCCACCCTCGTGGCGGACACGCCGGCAGACGACCCCGACTTCGATCCCACGGGCGCCACACAGGAGTCGGACGACGGCCCGTACGAGCCGGGCGGCGACGGGGACGACCGCGCCTGACGCCGTTGCCGGACGATGAGCCCCGTCCGCCGGCGGGGACAAACATCGTTCGCCGCAAATTCCGTTCCCTTCATTAAATATCCGGGCTAGAGCTAGTCGTCCCCGGACCTGAGCGCATCCAGGAATGCCGACTGGGGAATTTCCACCCGGCCGAACTGGCGCATGCGCTTCTTGCCCTTCTTCTGCTTATCCAGGAGCTTGCGCTTGCGGCTCACGTCGCCGCCATAACACTTGGCGGTGACGTCCTTGCGCAGGGCGGAAACGGTGGTCCGCGCGATGACGCGCCCGCCGATGGCGGCCTGGATGGCGATCTTGAACAACTGGCGCGGGATCAGGTCGCGGAGCCGCTCGCAGATGGCCCGGCCGCGGGCCTCGGCGTGAGCCGCGTGGACGATGAAGGCGAGCGCGTCCACGGGCTCCGAATTGACCAGGATGGAAACCTTGACCAGGTCCCCGGCCCGGTAGCCGTCCATCTCGTAATCCAGGCTGGCGTAGCCCCTGGACAGGGACTTGAGCCGGTCGTAGAAGTCGATCACCACCTCGTTCAGGGGCAGGCGGTAGACCGCCATGGCCCGGTCGCCGGAAAAGGTCATCTCCACCTGCTCGCCGCGGCGGTCGGTGCACAGCTTCAGCACCGCTCCCAGGTGAACCGAGGGCACCATGACGGTGGCCTTGATCCAGGGCTCGTCGATACCCTCGATCATGACCGGGTCGGGCAGGTCGGCGGGGTTGTGCAGTTCCAGGCGGCCGCCGTCCCTCAGGCGCACCCGGTAGACCACGCTCGGCGCCGTGGCGATCAAATCGAGGCCGAATTCCCGCTCCAGCCGCTCGTGCACGATCTCCAGGTGCAGGAGGCCCAGGAATCCGCACCTGAAGCCGAAGCCCAGCGCCGCCGAGGTCTCCGCCTCGTAATGGAAGCTGGCGTCGTTCAGGTGGAGCTTCTCCAGGGATTGGCGCAAGTTCACGTAATCCGCCGAATCCACGGGGAACAGGCCGCTGAAGACCACGGGCAGGGAGGGCTTGAACCCGGGCAGGGAATGGGCCGCCGGGTCCTTGTCCCCGGTGATGGTGTCGCCGACGCGGGTGTCGGCGACGGCCTTGATGGAGGCCGTCATGTATCCCACCTCGCCGGGGCCGAGGTGGTCCACCCGCTCGGCCTTGGGCGTGAAGACACCCACCTGCTCCACCTGATGGACGGAGCCCCCCGCCATCAGGCGGACCTTCATGCCCGGCTTCAGGACCCCGTCGTGGACGCGGACCAGGATCATCACGCCGAGGTAGGAATCGTACCAGCTGTCCACCAGCAGGGCCTTGAGGGGGCGCACCGCGTCCCCCACCGGGGGGGGGAGGCGGTGGACCAGGGCTTCCAGGACTTGGGCCACACCCTCGCCCGTCTTGGCCGAAATGGGGATGGCTTCCTCGGCGTCGAGGCCGATCACCTGGGCGATCTCGGCCCCGACCCGGTCGATGTCGGCGGCGATCATGTCGATCTTGTTGAGCACGGGCACGATCTCGTGGCCCGCGCCGATGGCCAAATACGCGTTGGCCAGGGTCTGGGCCTCCACGCCCTGGGTGGCGTCGACCACCAGGAGCGAGCCCTCGCAGGCGGCCAGGCAGCGGCTGACCTCGTAGGAAAAGTCCACGTGCCCGGGGGTGTCCATGAGGTTGAGCTGATAGGTCTCGCCGTCCTCGGCCCGGTAGGTCAGGCGCACGGTCTGGGCCTTGATGGTGATGCCGCGCTCGCGCTCTATGTCCATGGTATCCAGAACCTGATCCTTCATCTCGCGGTCGCTGAGCCCCCCGCAGAGCTGAATCAGGCGGTCGGCCAGGGTCGACTTGCCGTGGTCGATGTGGGCGATGATGGCGAAGTTGCGGATGTGGGAAAGCATGATGGCTTCTCAAAGGCCGAGCGGCGAGACCCCGATCACCGGCTCGTGGGCGAGATAGAGCGCGGCGAACAGCGCCACCCCGGCGATCGGCCGCCAGACGCCGAACTCGCGGGCGCCCAGGCGCGTCCGCCCGCCGATCATGGCGGCAAACGGGATGAAGGAGGTCTCGGCCGCGAAGCGGCTCCATTCCTCGCCCAGCAGCCGCCGCTTCTTCACATCGATGGAGAACGCGCCGGCGAAGGCGAGCACGGCCATGGCCCCGAACAGGATGACCCCGGCCGCGTCCCCGTTGGCCGCCATGTGGACCAGCGCCCAAAGCCCGATCCCCCACATCACCGGATGGCGGGTCACCTTGAAGATGCCGGCGGGGGCCTTGAGCCCGCCCCCGAAATCGACCCCGGTGGGGCTGCTGAGGCCGAAGCCGGCGGCGACCAGGAAGGAAGCCACGAACATGACGGCCATGGCCCCGTGGCGGACGCCCGGACCCGTCTCCCACAGGCCCACGTAGGGCGCCCCCCGGTAGGCCCCGACGAGCCACCAGATCAAGAGCAGCGAAAGGGCGGAGAAGGCGGCCTGAAACGGCCGTTTGCCGATCTTGCTCACCAGCCGGTCGCGCAAACGGGTGCCGGAAACCAGGACATGGCTGGCGACGAATACGGCGGCGGCAAGCGCGAGCTCGGTCAGGGTCCCGGTCATGGGCGCGTTTTATCACCGCCGGCCCGGGATGGCCATGGCGTTGTCGCCGCCGGGGCGGCACCGGGGCGACCCGGCCCTTGTTGCCATAGCCGGGCCGATCCCCCATAAAAGACGGTCGGAAGCAAGGGGACAATTTCATGGCAAAGACTGGAAACTCGGGTAAAACCATCCTGGTGGAACGCGACGGCCCCGTCGCCACCGTCATCCTCAACCGGCCCGAGAAGCTGAACGCGCTGACCAAGGACATGTGGCGGCGCCTGGGCCAGGTCTTCGCCGACCTGGACCGGGACGGGGACTTGCGCTGCGTCGTGCTGCGCGGCGCAGGCGACGAGGCCATGGGCGTCGGCGCCGATATCTCGGAGTTCGAGGACGTGCGCGCAAATTCGAAGCAGGCCGCCGAATACGGGGCCCTGGTTCACGGTTCGCTCAAGGCCATCCGCCGCTGCCGCCATCCGGTCATCGCCCTGATCAAGGGGCTTTGCGTCGGCGGCGCCCTGGAGCTGGCCCTGGTCTGCGACTTGCGCGTCTGCGGCGAATCGTCCCGCTTCGGGGTGCCCGTCAACCGGCTGGGCCTGGTCATGGCCTACCCCGAGATCGAGCAGCTGGTCGCCCTGGTGGGCCCGGCGGCGGCCCTGGAGATCCTTTACGAGGCGCGCCTGTTCGGCGCTGACGAGGCCAAGGACATGGGCCTGGTCAACCGGGTCGTGGCCGACACCTTAGTGGAGGCGTCCGTGGCCGAAACGGCGGAGTTGATCCGCGCCGGCGCGCCCCTGGTCAACCGCTGGCACAAGAAGTTCGTCTACCGGGTCCAGGGCGGCGCCCGCACGCCGGAGCCCCTGAGTCCCGAGGAGGAGGCCGAAGGCTTCGCTTGCTTCGACACCGAGGACTTCCGGGAAGGGCGGCGCGCCTTCCTGGCCAAGGAGACGCCCGCCTTCAAGGGCAAGTAGGATGGCGGCCTCGGGCCTGCTTTCGGGCATCCGCGTCATCGAGATGAGCCACGTCATGGCGGCCCCCGCGTGCGGGCTTTTGCTGGCCGACATGGGCGCCGACGTGATCAAGGTGGAGCGCCTGCCCCATGGCGACGACATCCGCCGCTACCAGCCCATCAGGCAAGGAGAATCCGCCGCCTTCGCCATGATGAACCGCAACAAGCGCGGCGCCGCGCTCGACATGAAATCGGACGGCGGCAAGGCGGCGCTGAGAAGACTGATCGAGGGCGCCGACGTGTTCATCGAGAACTACCGCCGGGGCGCGGTGGAGACATACGGCGCCGGCTACGGCCAGGTCAGGGAAACCTGCCCCCGGCTGGTCTATTGTTCACTGTCGGGCTACGGCCGCACCGGGCCCTACGCCGATCGCGGCGGCTTCGATCTCGTGGCCCAGGGCATGAGCGGCCTGATGAGCATCACCGGCGAGGGCCCCGGCCGGCCGCCGGTCAAGGTGGGGGCGCCGGTCACCGACACCACCGCGGGCGTCCTTGGGGCCATGGGCATCGTCGCGGCCCTGCTCAAGCGGACGGAGACGGGTCGGGGCCAGTACGTGGACACGTCCCTGTTCGAGGCCGGCATCATGCACACCTATTGGCAGTCGGCCATCTACCTGGCGTCCGGCGAGGTGCCGGGCGCCATGGGCTCGGCCCATCCCCTGGCGGCGCCCTACCAGGCCTTCCGCACCCGGGACGGCTGGATCACCATCGGGGCGGCGAACCAGAACTCGTGGCTCAAGCTGGTGGAGCTCCTCGACGCGCCCGGGCTCGCCAGCGACCCCCGCTTCGCCGAGCCCGCCGCCCGCATGGAGAACCGCGACGCCCTGGTGGACGCGCTTTCCGTCTATTTCTCGGCCGACACGACGGAAACCTGGATGGAGCGGCTGGAGGCGGCGGGCATGCCGGGGGGACCGGTCCTCGATATCGCCCAGATGACCAAGGACCCGCAAACGATCGCGCGTGGCATGGTCCAGGACATCGGCACGTCGACGGGCGGCGCCATGCGGGTGCTCGGCCATCCGGTCAAATATTCCGACGACCCGGCCGTCATCCGCCGACCCGCCCCCGCCCTCGGCCAGCACACGCGGGAGGTGCTCCTGGAGGCGGGCTACGCGGAGGCCGAGATCGAGGAGCTGGCGGCCTCGGGCGCGGTCCTCATCGGCGATTCCTGAGACGCCCCGGCCTGGGGCGGGGAAAGGGCGGGCGCAAACATTCCATGACCGCACTCTCCCGGCCGGCCGTCATATAATCCTTTGTTTTTATGTGGTTTCCATCGACCGAACCCGTCCCGGTGACGCGGTTTGAATCGGCGCCGGTTGTGTGCATAATCCACTATCTTGACCCGGCCCGGGCACGGCGCCAGCAGCCCCGCCCGGCACGCCCAACCACTCAGGGGAGCCCGCCATGGCCCATCGGAGCGGCCGTCATTTCCTGCAAATTCCGGGGCCGACCAACGTGCCGGACCGGATTCTCAAAGCCATCGACGCGGCCACCATCGACCACCGGGGGCCGGACTTCGCCCGCATGACGCGGGAAATCCTCGACGGTCTGAAGCCCATTTTCAAGACC
Source organism: Pseudomonadota bacterium (assembly GCA_022560215.1). GTDB lineage: Bacteria > Pseudomonadota > Alphaproteobacteria > Rhodospirillales > 2-02-FULL-58-16 > JADFTO01. The sequence goes on from JADFTO010000011.1 coordinate 6,214, forward strand.
TCGGGGCCCGTCGTCATTTATCCTGCGTCCGGGACCGGCGCCTGGGAAGCCGCCCTGGTCAACGCGCTGTCCCCCGGCGACCGGGTCCTGATGTACGAGACCGGGCAGTTCGCCGTCCTCTGGCGCGGGCTCGCCCAGAGGCTGGGTTTCGAGGTGGATTTCCTGCCGGGCGATTGGCGCCGGGGCGCCGATCCGGACGCCATCGAAGAAAGGCTCGCCGGCGACGCCGGCCACCGGATCAAGGCCGTCTGCGTCGTCCATAACGAAACCTCGACCGGCGTCACCTCGCGCGTCGCCGACATCCGCCGCGCCATCGACCGGGCGGACCACCCGGCCCTGTTCATGGTGGACACCATTTCGTCCCTGGCCTGCATCGACTACCGCCACGACGAGTGGGGCGTGGACGTCACCGTGGCCGGCTCCCAGAAGGGCCTGATGCTGCCCCCGGGACTGTCCTTCAACGCCATCGGGACTAAGGCCCTGGAGGCGTCGAGGACGGCCGCTTCGCCCAAATCCTACTGGGACTGGGAGGGGATGCGCGACGCCAACGAGAATGGCTTCTTCCCCTACACGCCGGCGACCAACCTGCTTTACGGGCTAAAGGAATCCATCTCCATGCTGGAGGAAGAGGGCCTGGACAACGTGTTTTCCCGCCACGCCCGCCTGGCCGGGGCGACGCGGCGCGCCGTCGCCGCCTGGGGGCTGGAGATGCGGGCCCTGGACCCCCGCGAATACAGCAATTCCCTGACCGCCGTCATGATGCCCGACGGGCACGACGCCGACGCCTTCCGCCGGGTGGTGCTGGAACGCTTCGACATGTCGCTCGGCAACGGCCTGGGCAAGGTGGCCGGGCGGCTGTTCCGCATCGGCCATCTCGGCGATTTCAACGACCTGATGCTGGCCGCCACCCTGGCCGGGATCGAGATGGGCCTGGGGCTGGCGGGCGTGCCCCATGAAAAGGGCGGCGTGGACGCCGCCATGGACTACCTGGCCAAAGGGGACGCGGGCGAAGCCGGCGAGGCGGCCCGTGCATCGGCATGAGCGAGGGTCAAGAGCGCAATCGGGTTAGTTGGATGGCGCCCTAAATCTCCGGGTCCTCGAGGCCGTGCTGGCGGGCCGCGGCGATCAGGGTGTTCCTGAGCAAACACGCGATGGTCATGGGGCCGACGCCGCCGGGCACGGGCGTGATGGCGCCCGCCACCTTGACCGCCGATCCGAAGTCCACGTCGCCGACCAGCCGGGTCCTGTCCCCGTCCGGCACCCGGTTGATGCCGACGTCGATGACCGTGGCCCCGGGCTTGATCCAGTCCCCCTTGACCATGCGCGCCCGGCCCGTGGCGGCCACCAGGATGTCGGCGCGGGCCGAGACGGCGGGCAGGTCCCGGGTCCTGGAATGGGCGACGGTGACCGTGCAGTGCTCCCCGAGCAGCAGGGCCGCCAGGGGCTTGCCGACGATGTTGGAGCGCCCGATCACCAGGGCGTTCAGGCCCGACAGCGTGCCCAAGTGGTGCTTCAGGAGCATCAGGCAGCCCTGGGGCGTGCACGGGACCAGGGCGCCCGGCCCCCCGGTGGCGAGCCGGCCGGCGTTGACCACGTGAAAGCCGTCCACGTCCTTGGCCGGGTCGATGGCGCCGATCACGGCCGAGGGGCTGATCCCGGGCGGCAGGGGCAACTGCACCAGGATGCCGTTGACGTCCGGCGCCCCGTTGAGATCGTGGACCAGGGCCAGCAGGTCCTCTTCGGCGGTGTCCTCGGGCAACCCGTGATGGAAGGACCTCAATCCCGCCTCCTCGGCGCTCTTGCCCTTGGAGCGCACGTAGATGCGGCTCGCCTCGTCCTCGCCCACCAGGACCACCGCCAGGCCCGGAATCACCCCGTGATCGGCCTTCAGCCCCGCCGCCGCCCGCCCCACCCCTTGACGGAGTTCCAGGGCCAGCGCCTTGCCGTCGATGACCACGGCCTCGGTCACTTTTCCAATTTCCTCGTCAGGCGTCCCATGAGGGCCGGGCCGTCGCCCTCGATGAACACCGTCTTCAGCCGGGAAGCGGCGCCCCGGGTCACCGCCAGGCGGGACTTGGGCAGGCCCCAGGCCTTGGCCAGCAGCCCGATTACCTGGGCGTTCGCCTTGCCGCGCTCGGGCGCCGCCGTGACCGCGACTTTCAGGAAGGCGCCGTCGTCGCTGATGGCGCCGATCCGGTTGGCGCGCGCCCTCGGCGTCACCTTGACGCGCACCTTGAGGCCGCCTCCGGCGACGGTGAAGGGAGAGGGCGCGGCGGCCAAGTCAGGTCATCATCCTCACCAGCACGTCCTTCAGGAAATAGAGAAGAACGATGAGGACGATGGGCGAGATGTCGATGCCCCCCAGCTTGGGCAGCACGTTGCGGATGGGCTTGAGGGCCGGTTCGGTGGCCCGGTAGGTGAAGTCGCCCACCATGTAGACGAACCGGTTCGAGGTGTTGACCACCTTGAACGAAACCAGCCAGCCGAGGACCACCGCGATGATCACCACCCAGATGTAAAGCTCGATAACGGTGAGAAACAGATTGATCATGGGTACCAGTATAACGTCCATGGGCCGCCTTGCGTGAACAGCGGGGGCCAGCCTAACTTCGCGGCCGGGGCCGCGCAAGTGCCGGGGCGATCCTTGACAGGGGGGCCGGGGGACCACATTATCCGCAGCCTTCCCATCCACCACCCGCTTCGGGGCCGTAGCTCAGTCGGGAGAGCGTCGCGTTCGCAATGCGAAGGTCAGGGGTTCGATTCCCCTCGGCTCCACCATCCTCCACCCGGCGGGCGCCCCAGTCTCATGGACTTTCCATGTCTTGGCGTTCTTGTATCCCTTAATCACGGGCGCAGATTATAACGCCAAGCGTTCAATCGTGCCAATGTCCTGCCCCCCTCGGTGCGATCCGGGCCCTCCCCCATTGCCAGGGCGGGCGCGACCTGACAGAAATTAATCTCCGGGGGGACGGGTGATGGAGATCGGCGCCGAGCGGCTTACCGAGCAGGCCATCGGGCCCTTCCGGGCGGCCGGCCCTTGACAGCCAAGGGCGTTCGAGGATACCCGGCATCATGGACGAATTCATTTCCGGCAGGCCGGCGGCCGGCGGCCGCTGGGCCTGGGCGGCCCTGGCCGCGTTGCCCGTGGCTTATGTCGCCGTCACCTTGGTCCTGCGCGCCCACACCATGCCCTTCTGGCTCTGGCACAACCTGGACCCCGACTACTTCTACCTGCTGGATTCCCTCAACATCTTGAACCTGACCACGCCCGGGCACGTCTACCACCCGGGGACCACCGTCCAATGGCTGGGGGCCCTGGTCAAGGGGGCGTGGGCCCTGCTTTTGGCGCTCGCCGTCGCCCAGGGCGCGGGCGTCGTCCGGGTGGACGGGCGAGAGGGACCTGAGCCAAGCCATGGAGGGCTATCCGTGCGTCGTCATCCGGGGCGGCTCCATGTCCAGGATCGAGGCCTACCTGGCCAGCGCCGTCCCCGGCGTGCGTTTCGGCAAAACGTGCTCCACCCCTGACGAAACGGTGCTCACCTCCGGCGTGGATTGCGCCGGCCAGCTCACAGGCCGTTGAGGGCGGACCATTGACTTTTGCCGGTTTCGCCCCAGATTATTCGGGCAAGGCCGGCGGCGCGCCACGATCATGGCCGCCGGCGGGGCGCCTCGGCGAAGAGGGCCCACGCCTCTCTCGCTTCATCTGAAAAGGAGGAGGTCATGCCGCGCCTACCCACCTTCGACAGCCCGCTGCTGCTTGGCTTCGAGCACTTCGAGCGCCTGGTCGACCGCATCTCCAAGACCTCGGCCGAGGGCTACCCGCCCTACAACATCGAACAGATCGGCGAAAACGAGATGCGCATCTCCCTGGCGGTGGCAGGCTTTTCCATGGACGACCTGAAGGTGACGGTGGAGGACTGCCAGTTGATCATCCGCGGCCGTAAGGAACGGGAAGATGACGGCCGGGTGTACCTGCACAGGGGAATCGCGTCGCGCCAGTTCCAGCGCGCCTTCGTCCTCGCCGAAGGGATCGAGATCCAGGAAGCGGCCCTGGACAACGGCCTGTTGCACATAGACCTGGTGCGCCATATCCCCGAACCGGAGGTCCGCGACATCGAGATCAGGGACGGCACGCCCCGGACCATCGACGTCGAGCCGGATCGGTGATCTTCCGGCCCCGATAGCGCTCTAACAGCGAAGCGAGTTTAAAGACTGAATCGTCAGCCAAGGAGATTGGTCATGACCGGGAATGAAGAATCGAACAAGGCGGCGCCGGCCCATGTCCGGGTTTCCGCCGCCGACCTGGCCCAGTGGGGCTCGGGCTTCATCGCCTACATCAAGCCGGGCGAGGACGAGGGAGCTTACGCCATCCACGGGGCCGACGGACGCCCCTTAGGCATAGCCATCGGCCGGGATGTCGCCTTCGCGGCGGCCCGCCAGAACGGCCTGGAGCCCGTCAGCGTCCACTAGAGCACTTCCGGCATAGACAGAATCGAAAGGGGATTCCCAAAGGTGGCAAAATGTGATTCAAGCTATGAGCTGGGTTAAAGGAGGCCAGCCATGGATGACACGACCTTATTCGGAAGACCTTCGTGAACGAGTTGTTCGAGTTGTTGAATCGGGGACCTCTCGCAATGCGGCGGCGAAGCAGTTTGATGTGAGCATCAGCTTTGTTGTGAAGCTGATGCAGCGTTGGAAGCAGCGGGGAACGATCAAAGCCGACAAATACGGTGGCTGGAGGAAATCGAAACTGGCCCCCCATGCCGATCGCATTCGGGCTCTGGTTAAGGAGAACTGCGACATCACCCTCGACGAGCTTTGCGCCCTTCTGGCCACCGAGGGGATCGAGACCAAGCGCTCGACGCTGGGCGACTTTCTTCTGGCTCAGGGGATGAGTCGAAAAAAAAGACGGCCCACGCCGCGGAGCAGGAGCGCCCGGACGTGGCGGCGGCGCGAGCCGCCTGGCGCAACGAGCAGCCTGAGCTGATTGCCGAACGGCTGGTCTTTCTCGACGAGACCTGGGCGCGGACGAACATGGCCCGGCGTTATGGCCGGGCGCCGCGCGGCGAACGGGTGGTGGCGGCCATTCCCCATGGCCACTGGAAGACAACCACGTTCATTGCCGCCCTGCGTCACGACCGGATCACCGCGCCCTGCGTTTTCGATGGCCCGATCAACGGCGCGTGCTTCCTTGCTTGGGTCCGGCAAGCCTTGGTCCCGACCCTGTCCGCGGGTGACATCGTCATCATGGACAACCTCTCCTCCCACAAGGTCGCCGGCGTCCGCGAGGCCATCGAGGCGGTCGGCGCAACTCCGCTCTACCTGCCGTCCTACAGTCCCGATCTCAATCCCATCGAGCAGGTCTTCGCCAAGCTCAAAGCCATTCTCCGCAAGGTCGGCGCCAGGACCGTCGATGACCTCTGGCGGGCCATCGGAGATGCCCTCGATGAATTCTCTCCAACCGAATGCAGAAACTTCCTCGTCAATGCAGGATATTCCGTCTAAACCGGAAGTGCTCTAGAGGCGCGCCGCTCCCCTAAGAACGAGAAAACGCGTCAGGCATGGGTCGCGGCGATCGGATCGAAACCCACGACGGCGTCCGTGGCGCCGCCTCGTCGGCCTCGTCGGCCTGCGCGGCCGTCTCCCCCCGCTCCCGGGTTCAGGGATGGAGGACCAGCTTACCCTCCGCCTCGCCCGCCCGCAGCAGAGAGAGCGCGTCGGCGAACTTGTCGAGGGGCAGCGCCGCCGAGATATGGGGCCGGAGCTTGCCGCTAACGGCAAAATCGAAGATCTCGGCCTGGGCCGTACGCACCTCGTCGGGCCGGCGGTCGCGATAATCGCTCCACTGCAGGCCCAAGACGGTGATGTTCTTGACCAAAAGATAATTGGCTCGGACCTCGGGGATGGTCCCCGAGGCGAACCCCACCGTGACCAGCCGGCCGCACCACGCGAGACACCGGAGCGCGGCCGCAAAGGGCTCGCCCCCGACGGGGTCGATCACCACGTCGACCCCGTATCCGTCGGTGACCCGGCGGACGTCCTCACACAAAGCATCGCGGAGGTTCTCCTTGCCGAGCTCGACCACGTGATCGGCCCCGGCCTCCACGACGATACGGGCCGGCCCCTCTCCGCGCGTTCCGCCGATGACGGTGACCCCGAACGCACTGCCCAGCTGAACCGCGGCGAGGCCGACGCCGCCCGAGGCCCCCAACACCAGCATCTTTTCCCCGGCGCCAATGCGGGCCCGTTCGCGAAGGGCGAAATGGGCCGTCAGATAGCTGAGCCCGAGGGCTGCGGCCTCGTCGAAGCCGAGGGCATCGGGAAGGGCATAGACGTTGCACGCGGGCACCACCATGTGCTGGGCATAGGCCCCGTACTCGACCTGGGCCGCAACACGGTCTCCAGGGTGAAAGCCGGCCACGTCCGGCGCGACGGCGGTGACGACGCCGGCGGCCTCCTTGCCGGGCGTGAAGGGAAGCTCCGGCTTCACCTGATAGTTCCCCTCCATGACCAGGATGTCGGGGAAGTTGACGCCGGCCGCCTTGACGGCGATCGCTACCTCGCCCTCTCGCGGCCGCGGCGCCGGAATGTCGCGGACCGCGGCCTCTTCCAGCGGACCATACGTTTCGACGACGACGGCCCTCACGGCGTGTCCCCGTCATCGTCCGCATCCAGTAGCCGGTTGTCCGCCCCGAGGGCCGGATAGCCGGACGATTCGCCGGATGGCCGGCGCAAAGAAGGGTCGAGGGGCATCGGCAGCGCGGGGATGCTCTCGCCGCCCGCCGAGAGGGTGTGCGCGAACAGCCCGCGGGCCCGGAAATGGGGATCGTTCACCGCGTCTTCTAAGCCCTGCATGACGTTGCAACAGGCATCCCGGCCGGCGAACGCCGCCGCCCATTCCGTTGCGGTCGCGGACGCGATGATCCGCTGGACGGCGGCGATCGTCGCCGCCGGGTCGCGGCTGTCGTCGCGCAAGCCCACGTCGAGACCGATGACCTCGCAGAAGTTCTGCCAGAACTTCTCCTCGAGGGGCGCGGCGGCAATGAAGCCACCGACCTTGGTGCGATAGATCTGGTAGCGCGGGCTGCCGCCGGTCACCAGCTCTCCCCCCGGCCGCGGCCACGCCCCGGCGGCGAAGCCGTTGCCGAGCGCCCAGTACATCAGCGGGAACAGGTTGTCGCACATGGAGATGTCGAGCCGCCGGCCGCGCCCCGTTTGGACCCGCGCGTGCAACGCCAGGAGGATGTTAACGATGGCGGGATAGGTGCCGCCGGCCAGGTCAGCGACGAGAACACCAGGGACCACGGGCGCGCCCTCGCGGTCGCCGGCGAGCGCCAGCATCCCCGTCTCGGCCAAGTAATTGAGGTCGTGGCTGGCCTCGCCGGCCCGCGGACCCGACTGCCCGTAGCCCGTGATCGAGCAGTAGACGAGGCCAGGGTTGGTCTGGCTGAGCGCCTCGTAGCCGAGCCCCAGACGGTCCATGACACCCGGGCGGAACTGCTCGACGAGGACGTCGGCGCTGTCGACCAACGGCCTCAGCCGGTCGACCGCGTTCGGCGCCTTCAGATCGATGGCGACGCTGCGCTTCCCACGATTCAAGAGGGCGAAATTGACGCTGTCCTCGCCGAACTTGGGCACGTAGGATCGCATCTCGTCCCCCCGCTCCGGCCGCTCGATCTTGATCACCTCGGCGCCCGCCTCGGCCAGCACCAAGGTCGCCATGGGTCCCGGCAGCAAGGTGCTGAAATCGAGGACCCTGATGCCTTCGAGCGGCGGCCTCATGTCTTGCCCGCCAATTTTCTCTGTTTGGCGACCCGGGCACGGCGCGCCGGCGCGTAGGCGCGCTCGCCGTAGACCTCGAACAGGGCCTGTGACACGTCGAAGTGATGGTCGAGACCCGTCCGTTCGAGACGCTCGATTGGGCCCTCGGGATGGCCGAGGCCGAGCCGCACCGTGAGATCGAGGTCGTCCGCCGTCGCCAAATCCTCGTCGAGGCGGCGCAGTGCCTCGTTGAAGAACGGCCGCACCAGGCGGTCGAGGATGCGCCCGGCGAAGTCCTTGCAGACGGCAACGCTGAAACCGGCCGTCTCAAAAACCTCCCTGGCGGCGGCAATCGCCGCCTCGGACGAGCGCGGCTGGCGGACCAACTCGACGAGGTCCGTCGGCTCGGCGTCGCCGAGGCGGAAACGGGCGAACCCCAGCACGTTGGACCCCTCCTCGCCACGACTCTCGCCGGTGTAGACGCCGAGGCACTCGGTGGTGAGCTCGACGACGACCGCGGTCCACTCCGCCGGGGAAACGTCGTCGAGATGCCTGCCCGCGGCCTCGCCGATGAAGATGAGAACGTCGCCCCGCGTGCTGGCGTTCTCGAGGAATTGGTGCGGCGAAGGGAAGGAGCGGCTGCCGCCGCTGTCTTGGATGACGTGCTTCATGGCTCAGGCTCCGAACATCGTGGGACCTTCATAGTTGAAGAATCCCCGCTTCGACTTCCGCCCCAGCCGCCCGGCGGCGACCATCTTGCGCACCAGCGGCGGGCACGCGGCGCGCGGGTCGTTGGTGACGCCGTAGAACGTCTCGCACAGGAGCATCTGCGTATCCATACCGATCATGTCGAGGAGCTCGCAGGGGCCGAGCGGATAGCCGAGCGCCTTCTTGACCGCGAGGTCGATGTCGGCCGGCTCCGCCACCCCGGCCTCGACCAGGCGAATCACGTCGTTGTGCCATGGAACCAGCAGGCAGTTGAGGATGAAGCCCGGGCTGTCCTTGGTCCTGACCGGCGTCTGGCCCATGGCCTCGCAGAACGACCAGGCCCGCGCGAACACCGCCTCGTCCGTTTCCAGGCCCGCGGACATCTCGACCAGCTTCATCAGCGGCGCCGGCAGGCAAAAGTGCATGCCGATGCACCGGTCGTCGCGCCCTGATCCAGCGGCGATCTCGGTAATGGAGAGAGTCGAGGTGTTGGACGCGAAGATCGTCTCGGGGGGACAGATGGCATCGAGCCGGCCGAAAAGCTCGCGCTTGGCCGCCAAGTCCTCGTAGACTGCCTCGATGACGATGTCTGAGCCGCCCAGGTTCTTCAGCTCGGTCGTCGTCCCGAGCCGGCCAAGAATGGCATCCACATGGTCCTGGGTGAGCTTACCCTTCTCGACCGACTTAGCGAAGAAGGATCGGCTTTGCGAAAGGGCGCTCTCCAGGGCCCCTGCGTCGATGTCGTAGAGAACGGTTTCGAAGCCGCCGCGCGCCGAGACGATGGCGATACCGGCTCCCATGGTGCCGGCGCCGGCCACCCCGACTCTCCTTATGTCCGTCATGGTGATTCCCTCACTTCTCAATCAAACTCCGCCCGATGAACTGCCGGTGGATCTGGTTCGTGCCTTCCCAGATCTGCGTCACCTTGGCGTCCCGCATGAGCCGCTCGACCCGGTAGTCCTTGCAATAGCCATAACCGCCGAACAACTGAACCGCCTCGGTGGTGACCCGCATGGCGACATCCGACGCCCTCAGCTTCGCCACCGAGGCGGCGAGGGAGACGTCCGATTCGCCCGCATCGATCATTCGCCCCACGTGCCACAACCAAGCCTCGGCCTGCGCCAGCTCGGCGACGAGATCAGCAAGCAGGAACTGAATGCCCTGGAACTCGACGATCCGCCGCCCGGACTGTCGGCGCTCGTTGATGTAGGCGACGGCGTCCTCGAAGGCGCCGCGCGCAATGCCAAGGGCGTGGGCCGAGACGCTCGGCCGCGACTTGTTGAGAGACGACAGCAGGATGTGCATGCCCTCGCCGGGCTTCCCCAGAAGGTTGGCCCGCGGAACGCGGCATTGGTCGAAGGCGAGGGACACCGTGCTGGCGGCGCGGTGGCCCATCTTCTCCTCGCGCTTCAGGATGTTGAGGCCCGGTGTCCCCTTCTCGACGATGACGGCGGAGATGGCTTCCTTGCCGTCGCCGAGCTCCACCCACTTGCCGAACAACAGGTAGAGGTCGGCCACGTCGCCGTTCGAGATGAGGGTCTTGCTCCCGCTGATGACCACGTCGTCGCCATCCAGGGCGAAGCGGACGCGCATTCCCGTCGCGTCCGAGCCCGCCTGCGGCTCGGTGATGCAAAGAGCGGCGAGCCCCCCCTCAGCGATCCGTGGCAGAAGGCGGCGCTTCTGCTCCTCGCTGCCGAAGTCGATCAGGGGCTTCATGGCGTGGAACACGGTGGCCCAGATGATGCCTGTCGACGCGCAGGCCTTGCTGATCTCCTGCACGCACCTCAGGTAAGCGACGTAGGAGAGTTCCGCGCCGCCGTAATCGGTGGGGACGAACATGGCGTTGAGGCCGACCTCCCGGATATCGGCGATGTTGTCCCATGGGAACTCGCCGCTCGTGTCATAACCGGCGGCGCGCTCGGCGAATTTCTCGCGGGCCATGACGCGGACTGTCTCCACGAGCAGCCTCTCCTCCTCACTGAGGGACAGGCTTTCCTCGATCTGCTCGAAAAGTCTCATGGTGCCGCACCGCCTTCCGTTCCCATCAGAGAAGGACCCCTTGTCCGCCGTCGATGTAGATGGTCTCCCCCGTCAGGAAGGGAATGTCCTCGACGAAGAGCCCCTTGCTGGTCAGGCAGGCGACGGCGAGCCCCCGCCCGGCCAATTCGCGCGCGATGGCCGAGCCGATGCCTCGGCTCGCCCCCGTGACCGCGACGGTGCTGCCGGCGTCCACGTCAGCGGTCCTTGAAGGCGGCCTTGCGTTTCATTTCGAAGGCGGCCATGTGCTCCTCGGCATCCTCCGTCTGAAACGCCAATGTAGAAAGATCCGCTTCCATCATCAAACCCTCGTGCAGGGGGAGGTCGAGGGCGCGGGTGACGGCCTCGCGGGCGAGGCGCAGCGCCGGCAGGCCGTAAGAGGTGAACTCGCGCGCGAACGCCTTGCCCGCCGCCAGCAGATCGCCCTCGACGACCCGGTTGACGAGGCCCAGTTTCTCGGCCTCCCGCGCTTCGACGGTGCGGCCGGTCAGGATCATCTCGAGCGCCCGCGCCGGCCCGATAACGCGCGGCAGGCGCTGGGTGCCGCCATAGCCGGGAATCAGGCCGAGCTTGATCTCCGGCAGGCCCATCTTGGCTTTGGGCGCGGCCAAGCGAAAGGTGCAGGCGAGCGCCAGCTCGAGCCCGCCGCCGAAGGCGTAGCCATTGACCAGGGCGACCGAGGGGATCGGTAGGCGGTCGAGCTTGCCGAAGGCCGCGTGGCCCAGCTCGGCCCCGGCCCTCTGCTCGGTGAGCGACCGGTTGCGCAGCTCCTTGATGTCGGCCCCGGCGCAGAACGCCTTCTCGCCCGCCCCGGTGACCAAGAGCGCCCGGGCATCGCTCCGCGCCGCCTCGTCGAGCGCCTCGCCGATCTCCCGCAGGATCTGGAAACTCAGCGCGTTCAGCGCCTCGGGCCGGTTCAGTGTCAGGATGGCGAACTCCTCGTCGCGGGTAAGCTCAACCTCCATATCTAGCCTTCCTTCCTCTTGGCCGTATCGACCCAGCGGACCGGCGTGGGCTCGATCTTTCCGGCCTTCGCCCACTCCACCAGCTCGCGCTTGAGGACCTTGCCGCTGGCGGTCAGCGGGAAGCTGTCCATCACGATGAAGTGCTCCGGCATGTCGTACTTCGACAGCCCCTCGGCATGCAGGTGCGATAGCATCTCCTCGGCCTCGACGGCGCGGCCCTCCGCCGGGATGACGGCCAGACAGGCCTTCTCGCCGAGCCTCCTGTCGGGCACCGGGAACGCGGCCACCTTCCGCACGCCGGGATGCCGCATGGCCAGAGACTCGATGCGGATCGGGTGGATGTTGTGACCCCCGCGGATGATCAAGTCCTTCTTGCGGCCGATGATGTACAGGCATCCCTTCTCGTCGAACCGGCCGAGGTCGCCGCTCATGAACCATCCATCGGCGTTGAAGGAGTCCTCGGTGGCATATTGATTGTCGAAGTAGCCGAGCATGAGGACGCCGCCGCGCCCGCCGATCTCGCCTCCCTCTCCAGGAGCCACGGGCTCGTCGGGATTGTCGGGATTCCAGAGGGTGACCTCGTAGCCCCGGCAGGCGCGCCCGCAGGTGCCGACGATCGTGTCATCGTCGTCCGTCGGCAGGGTGTACTGGTGGGAGCCGTTCTCGGTCATGCCGTAGATGTTCTGCGGCGTGATGCCGAGCCCGATGAACGCGCGCGCCGTCTCGCGCGGGATCGGTGAGCCCGCCATGTAGAAAATGTTCACCCGCCCGAGCTTCTTGACCCCCCTGCGTTCCATGGTGTCCAGGATGTCGATGGCGTGCGTCGGCACGCCCATCACGTAGGTGGCGCCCGTCTCGATGATCCAGTCGAGGGGCGTCGAGCCCTCTGGGACGTCGTTGACCACGAGCTCCATGCCGGCGACCATCGCCTGGCCGATGGCGACGGTGGCGATGTGGTGGCTAAGCGGACTGAGGCTGAGGAGAACCGTATTCGAGTCGTGCCCCCAGTCCTCGACCATGGCGCGGGCGTTGGCGAGAAGCGTGTTGTCGCTGTGCATCACGCCCTTGGGCGTGCCGGTCGTGCCCGAGGTGAAGGCGAGGTAGGCGATCTTGTCCGGGTTGTCCCGCGCCGGCGGCAAGGCCCCCTCGGGCAACGCCCCGGACGGGCGCGGGAATCCCGCTTTTGGGGCACCGCCGCGGCGCGAGGCGTCATCGTGCTCCAGCCGGTAGGTCTTGCGCACGAACGGCAGGCCTGCAATCTGCGCGAAGATGTCGGACGTGGACGCGTCGGCGCCGTATCCCGGCTGCGCGAACACGGCCGCCGCGTTGAGCCGGGTCAGCAGCTCGACGATCTCGGCCACTGTGTAGTTCTGGTGCAACGACGGATTGCACACGTAGCCGTTGCGCGAGCACGCGAGCAGGATGATCACGGGCTCGACCGAGTTGGGCAGCCAAATGGACACGCGCTCGCCTTGGCGAACCCCAGCCCGGTGCAAGTCCAGGGCCAGCGCGTTGACCAAATCGAGCAGCTGGCGGTAGGTCAGGCGCCGTGTCGCGTCCCGAAGCGCATAGGCGTCGGGGCGGGCGCTGGCGTGCCCCGAGAGGAGATTGTAGTACGTGTCTAGCCGCCATATCCCCTCCTCGTAGTAGCGGCGCGCTTGGGCGGGATCATGGGTTGTCAGAAGGGGCTTCACGGCCGTCCTCCCTAGTGGCCAAACTTGTCCGGATCCGGCTTCCGCTTCTCGCCGAAGGCGGCGCCCAGCTCCTTCGCTTCGTCGCTGTCGAGATAAGCCCTAAGCAGCAGGTCGTGCGAGAGACGGGCCAAGCCGCCGACGCCCCCGTGGCGGGCATTGAACGCGCCCTTGATGGCCGCCAGGGCGAAGGCGCCCCTCTCGGCGACCTCGAGGGCCAGCTTGCGGGTTTCCTCGGCGAGCCGGCCATCCTCGACCACCCGGTTGATCAAGCCCATGGCGAGGGCCTCGGCGGCGGAGATCTTGGGGTTCGTGAACCAGAGCTCCTTGGCCTTCTTCTTGCCCACCAGATCCTCCAGGTACCAGGTGCCGAAGCCGGCATCGAACGAGCCCATCATCGGGCCGACCTGGCGGAAGACCGCGCTTTCCTTGGCGATGGTGAGATCGCAAACCATCTGCAGGACGTTGCCGCCGCCGACGGCGAAACCGTTGACCGATGCGATGACGGGTTTCTGCAGGCGGTCGATGCTCTCGTAAATATCGAGGGTCGGCAGGACGCCCGCGTAGAGCGTCGTGTCCTCGAGCCCGTCCTTGCGTCCCCCGATGCAGAAGAACCGGTCGCCGGCGCCCGTGATCACCAGCACCCGGGTGCGCGTCTCGCGCCGGATCGCGTCGATGCAGTCGCGGATGTCTTGGCACATCTGGGCATTGAACATATTGCCGTCGTCCGGCCGATTGAGAGTGAGGTACGCGATCGGTCCGTCCTCGGCGTAGAGAATGGTGTCGTAGGACACGGCGGTGCTCTCCATTGTCATATGATACGGCGCGACCTTAGGTCGGCAATCGTCGTCTCGTCCATGCCGAGCCGCTCTTTTAGAATCTCTTCGGTGTGCCCGCCCAGGGCGGGCGGTGGCAGCCCGTCGGCGTCCGGACGCCCGTCGATCCGGAGTCCGAGCCCCACCTGTGGCAGGCGGCCCTCTTCATGGCGCATCGCATAGAAGACGCCGCGGGCCACGAGCTCCTCGTCTTCGACGACCTCGTCGACCCGGTTGATGGGCCCGGCGGGAACACGGGCCTCGGTGAAGGTCTTAAGCCAGTGGCTACGCGGTTTCGTCTTGAGGATATCCTGGATGTCCCTGACGATTTCCTGCCGTTGGTTCCGTCGCTTCGCGTTGGTGTCCAGGTCTTGGGCCTCGGCATACTCCGGCCGCCCGACAGCCGCCCAGAACCGTTTCCAGATATTGTCGTTGCCGAGTCCGAGCGTCATCGGATTATCGGCCGTGTCGAAGGCCTGGTAAACGGCGATCACGCTGTCCTTGGCGCCGCTTCGGCGTGGCACCTCACCGGACGCGAGATAGGAGACGATCCTGGGCGTCAGAAATCGCGTCATGCTCTCGACCAGGGAGACGTCTATGGTGTGGCCGCGTCCCGTCGCCGCGCGGTCGATGAGCGCGACGACCGTGGCGTAGGCCGCGTCCATGCCGGCCAGCATGTCGGCCGCCGGAGTCCCAATCTTCTGGGGGGCGCCCTCCGCCTCTCCGGTGAGGTCCATCACGCCGCTGTAGCCTTCGGCGATGAGGTCGTAGCATGGCCAGTCGGCACGCTTGCCGTCGAGGCCAAAGCCGGTGACGGAGACGACAATCAGGTCGGACTTCACCGCCGCGAGGCTCGCCGCGTCGACGCCGAGCTTCTTCTGGACACGGGGGACGTAGTTGGTCACCAGTACGTCGGACTCGCGGATCAGGTCGTAGAGGAGCCCGCGGCCCTCCTCGCCGGAGAAATCAAGGGTGATGCTGCGCTTGTTGCGGTTGACGCTGACGAACCAAAGGGACTGCCGGAGATGAAAGGGCGGCCCCCACTGCCGAGCCTCGTCGCCGATGCCGGGACGCGTCTGGACAATGCCGCCAATCTGCTCGAGAGCTTCTCCTACCGGCGCGTGCTCGAGCGCGGCTACGTCGTCGCGCGGGAATGGGACCTGACCAAGGCGCGCGGCAAGGTGACGCTGCTCCTGACTGACCAGGACATCGCGGGCTACACGCCGGCCACGAAGATCTCGAACATCGGCGGGTCGAGCGGGACGCAAGGACCGTTCACTGTGACGGCCGACACCACGTACTTTCCAGGGTCGAGCTCGGCGGAGGACTTCTGGAAGGCGGGCGACAAGATCCGTCTCTTCAAGTACGACTCCACCTCGACGGCCAACAACGTCACGGCGGCGCTGGACGCCGTCGGCGCGATCCTCCAGGGGAAGGTCAACTCCGAGCTGGCGGAAACAATCAGGGGCCTGCTCGGGATCGCAACCAAGGCTGACGAGGCGAAGCGCCAGGTCATCTCCCTCACCGACGCCCTCTCGCGTCTGGGTGGCAAGAAGGGTCTCGGCGCCGCTGCTGCTTCAGCGAAGATCGGGGCTGGCCCAGGCGGGCTGTCCCAGATCCTCAGGATCGAGCAGGAGCAGGGGGTCAGCTTCGTCGAGGCCGCCCGAATCCTCAACCTCGCAGAAAACGAAAACCGCCGCCGCGAGTTGATCGTAATCAGCGATTTCCAAAGCGCCGAGGGCGATTTCGTG
>JADFTO010000167.1 GCA_022560215.1 Pseudomonadota bacterium
CGAGCATGGCGTCGACGACCGCCGCAGGCCCGGCGAACAGGGCCTCGACGGTGCCGTCCCGGCGGTTGCGCACCCAGCCCTGCAAGCTCAGCGCTTCGGCCTCCCGGGCCATCCAGTAGCGGAACCCCACGGCCTGGACCCGGCCTTCGATCACGGCATGGACCGCCTTTTGCGTCATTCCCTAAACACCCCCGCCATCAACGAACGGCCCACATGATAACCCAAACGCAGGCGTCCAACAGGCGGGCAGCTTTATTCGAATTCCATGATCACCTGGCCGGCGGCCAGGCTGTCGCCGGGCCGGGCATGGACGGCGGCGATGACGCCGCCCCGAACCGCCAGGATGGCGTTTTCCATTTTCATGGCCTCGACGATCGCCAGCTCCTCTCCGGCCTCGACCGCCTGGCCCGCTTCCGCCCCGACATGGATGAGCAGTCCCGGCATGGGAGAGACCACCAGCCTGGAGGTGTCGGGGGGGGCGCGCTCCGGCATGCGGGCCACCAGCTCGGCCGACCTCTCGTCCAAGACCAGGACTCGGGCCGAGGCCCCGCCCAGGCTCAAACGGTAGCCGACGTTGAGCCGTTCCACCTGCACGCAGGTCTCGGCGCCGTCGATCAGGGCCCGGAACAGGGGCTCGCCCGGCTTCCAGTCGCTCGATATCTTGCAAGGGCCGTCCTTCGTGGTCACCTCGAAGCCGCCGGCTCGAGGGCGGACGGCTACGGGATGGCTTTCCCCCTGCAGCCTCACCACCCAGGCCCCGGGGTTCCGGCGGCCGCCCTCGCGCTCATGAAAAACCTGGTGGATGAAGGCGGCCACGGGCACCAGCACGCGGGCCTCGGCCTGGGGATCGAAGCCGCCCTTGAATTCGTCGGCGATGAAGGAGGTGGAAAGCCGCCCCTCGATGAACCGGGGATGGGCCATGACGGCGGCGAGGAAACCCAGGTTGTGGGCGACGCCCCGGATCAGGAAGGCGTCAAGCGCCCGGGCCAGGCGGCGGATGGCCGCGTCCCTGTCGGGGCCCGACGCGATCAGCTTGGCGATCATGGGATCGTAGTGGACCGGGATGTCGCTCCCTTCCTCGACCCCGGAATCCAGGCGCAGGTGGTCCTGATCCGGGGGCGGCAGGTAGCGCACCAGGCGTCCCGCCGAGGGCAGGAAGCCGGCCCGGGGGTCTTCGGCGTAGATGCGCGCCTCCACGGCCCATCCCTTGGTCTTCACTTGGGACTGCGTGATGGGAAGCGCCTCTCCGGCGGCGATACGGATCATCAGCTCGACGATGTCGAGGCCGGTGACCAGCTCCGTCACCGGATGCTCGACCTGGAGCCGCGTGTTCATCTCCAGGAAGTAGAAATTGCGCCGGTCATCGACGAGGAACTCCACGGTCCCGGCCGAGCGGTATTTCACCGCCCGGGCCAGGGCCACCGCCTGGGCGCCCATGGCCTGGCGGGTTTTTTTATCGAGGAAGGGGGACGGCGCCTCCTCGATGACCTTCTGATGGCGGCGCTGGATGGAGCATTCGCGCTCGCCCAGGTGAATGACGTTGCCCAGGCCGTCGGCCAGCACCTGGATCTCGATGTGGCGGGGGTTCTCGATGTATTTTTCCACGAACATCCGCCCGTCGCCGAAGCTGGATTTGGCCTCGCGGACGGCGGCGGCGAATCCATCCCTGAGCTCGCCCTCATCGTGGGCGATGCGCATCCCCTTGCCGCCGCCCCCGGCGGTCGCCTTGATCATCACCGGATAGCCGATGCGCCCGGCGGCGCGGGCGGCCCGGGCCTCGTCCCCGGCGCGTGTGTCCCCGGGGATCACCGTGAGCCCCGCCTTTTGCGCCAGCTTCTTGGACTTGATCTTGTCGCCCATGGCGGCGATGGCGGCGGGCGGAGGGCCGATGAAGGCGATGCCCGCCTTCGCCAGGCGGTGCGCGAAGGCCGCGTTCTCGGCCAGAAACCCGTAGCCGGGATGGACGGCGTCTGACCCCGTTTTCCGCGCCGCGCGGATGATTGCGGCGGCGTTGAGATAGCTCTTCGCCGCCAGCGCCGGGCCGATGGCCACCGCCTGGTCCGCCATTCGCGCGTGCGGGGCACTTACGTCGGCTTCGGAATAGACGGCGACGGTGGCGATGCCCATGCGGCGCGCCGTCCTGATGATGCGACACGCGATCTCGCCCCGGTTGGCGATGAGAATCTTCTTGAACATCGCCCCCCTAGAGCATGTTTCCACGTAAGGGGCAACCTGCGATAAGCTCGCGCGGCGATTGAGCGGCCAAAGGCAGAATCCAGGGCGATTCCATTTGAATGGAATTCGCTCTAGATCGTTATCTCCGCCCTACTTGCCGGGCTGCGGGACCATCCTAAGGTAGGGCTTGAGGGTCTTCCAGCCGTCCGGGAACTTTTTCCTGGCTTCCTCGTCGCTCAACGACGGCACGATGATCACGTCCTCGCCCTGCTTCCAGTTGACCGGCGTCGCCACCTGGCTGGAGGCCGTGAGCTGCATCGAATCGATCACGCGGAGCACCTCGTCGAAGTTACGCCCGGTGGCCATGGGATAGGTGATCATCAGCTTGATCGTCTTGTCCGGCCCGATGACGAAAACGGTGCGCACCGTCAAGTTGTCCATGGCGGTGCGCCCCTTGGCGCCGCCGGTGACGTTGGGATGGATCATGCCGTAGAGCTTCGCCACCTCGAGATCGGAATCGCCGATCAAGGGATAGTTGGGCGCATGGCCCTGGGTTTCCTCGATGTCCTTGGACCAGGCCCCGTGGTCATCGACGGAATCGACGCTGAGGCCGATGACCTTGACGTTCCGTTTCTCGAACTCGGGCTTGAGCTTGGCCATGTAGCCGAGTTCGGTGGTGCAGACGGGCGTGAAGTCCTTGGGATGCGAGAACAGGACCGCCCAGCCGTCGCCCATCCATTCGTGGAAGTTGATGGTGCCTTCCGTGGTTTCCGCCGTAAAGTCCGGCGCGGTGTCTCCGAGTTGCAGTGTCATTGTCCGATTCCTCCTCTGTAGGCCCTCCGTCGCGTGCATGCGCCCGGGCGGGCCCGCCTCATTTTTTTTCCGATATTCCGTATATGGCTACGGGAAAACTGGAATCATACCAGATAACGATTGGGCCGGGACCCTCATCCCTTGCGGAAGGTGTCGAACAGCCCCATGACATGGGCCGCGTGAACGGCCAGCACCGATCCCCAGCCCAGCAGGGGGAGCACGAACCAGGGGTCGTCGGGCATGAAGGAGATGTTGAGCGGCACCAACACCACCAGGGCCGCGAAATAGCCGATCAGGTGGAAGCCGAAGGCGCGGAGGCGTTTGCGGGCATTCCCGCGTTCTCTCAAAGGGGGATGTTGCCGTGTTTCTTCCACGGGTTTTCCAGCTTCTTGTTCTTCAGCATGGCGAGAGAGCGGCAGAGCCGGGCGCGGGTGTCGCGGGGGGCGATCACGTCGTCGATGAAGCCCCTGTGCCCGGCGATGAAGGGATTGGCGAAGCGCCGGCGGTAGTCGGCGGCACGCTTGGCTATTTTTTTCGGGTCGCCTGAATCCTCGCGGAAGATGATCTCGACCGCCCCTTCCGGCCCCATGACGGCGATCTCGGCGCTGGGCCAGGCGAAGTTGACGTCGCCGCGCAGGTGCTTGGAGCTCATGACGTCGTAGGCCCCGCCGTAGGCCTTCCGCGTGATGACCGTGACCTTGGGCACCGTGGCCTCGGCGAAGGCATAGAGCAGCTTGGCCCCGTGCTTGATGATGCCGCCGTGCTCCTGGGCGGTGCCGGGCATGAAGCCGGGCACGTCGACGAAGGTGACGATGGGGATATTGAAGCAGTCGCAGAAGCGCACGAAGCGGGCGCCTTTGATGCTCGACGCAATGTCCAGGCAGCCCGCCAGCACCATGGGCTGGTTGGCGACCACGCCGACGGTGGCACCGCCCAGGCGCCCCAGCCCGATGACCATGTTGGCGGCGTAATCGGGCTGCAATTCGAAGAAGTCGCCCTCGTCCACCACCTTATGGATCAGCTCCTTCATGTCGTAGGGCTTGTTGGGGTTCGCCGGCACCAGGGTGTCGAGGGAAGGCTCCGTGCGCCCGGGCTGATCCGGCGTCGGCATGGACGGCGGCGGCTGCCGGTTGTTGGAGGGCAGGAAGTCCATGAAGCGGCGCACGAAGAGCAGGGCCTCGGCGTCGTTGTCGAAGGCCCGGTCGGCGACCCCGGACTTGGTGGTATGCGTGCCCGCGCCGCCGAGCTCCTCCAGGCTCACCTGCTCGTGGGTCACCGTCTTCACCACGCCGGGCCCGGTGACGAACATGTAAGAGGTGTCCCGGACCATGAAGATGAAGTCGGTCATGGCCGGCGAATAGACGGCGCCGCCCGCGCACGGGCCCATGATCACCGATATCTGCGGGATGACGCCCGACGCCAGCACGTTGCGCTGGAAGACCTCGGCGTAACCGGCGAGCGAGGCCACGCCCTCCTGGATGCGGGCGCCGCCCGAGTCGTTGAGCCCGATCACCGGCGCCCCCACCTTCATGGCCTGGTCCATGATCTTGCAGATCTTCTCGGCGTGGGACTCGGACAGCGAGCCGCCGAAGACGGTGAAGTCCTGGCTGTAGACGAAGACCAGGCGGCCGTTGATGTCGCCGTATCCGGTGACCACCCCGTCGCCGGGAATGGTCTTCTCGTCCATGGAGAAGTCCCGGCAGCGGTGCTCCACGAACATGTCCCATTCCTCGAAGGAACCGGGGTCGAGCAGGAGCTCGATGCGCTCCCTCGCCGTCAGCTTGCCCTTCTTGTGCTGGGCGGCGACGCGGGCCTTGCCCCCGCCCCGGCGGGCGCGCCGGCGCTGACTATCCAACTTGCCGATGATGTCGCCCATGGGAATGCCCCCCCGTAATGATGAGGAAAATAGCCCGAAGGTGTGTCCTTATAAACCGAGGGTCTGCTTACGGCCACATCGCAGACCTTTGGAGACCCCGCCTGGGAGTGCCGCTCATGACCAATTTGAGACTTTGCAGAGACCGGTAGAGCGACCTCCGCCGGCGCCTTTAAGTCCTTTTCACCCGATACCCCATTCGAGGGAAGTGGACGCAGACAAGCCCGACCTGTTCGTCTTGGCGCAAAATGGCGAGGTGGTTGGCCGAAAGGCTGTGTAGGGTTCCGGCTACTTGCGGCCCGCCGGTGACGGGTTCGATGGTGATCTTGTCCCCCACGTTGAAGCCCATCGGGTCGCCGGGATCGGCTTGTTCCGATGTTTTCGGGTCGGCGTTTTTGGCGATGTCGAGGGCTCTCAAGTCGCTCATTTCTTCGGGGTTGCCGTGGCCGATGTCTTTAACCCGCTGTTCCCAACCCACTAAATTTTCGAACTGCAGCAAAAACTGATCGCCTTCCGCCATGCGGTGGCGCAGGAACCAGACCAAATAATAAGCCAGCGCATCGGGCAAGCCCGGTTCGGGTCCAAGCATAAAATCGCGGAATTCAAGGCGTTCGTCCATCCAACCGAACTGGGTGCGGACGTTCGCCAGACATTCCGTATATTTGGCTTTAATGCTTGCAAGAGAAAAATCCGGGCCGAAATAGAGGGGGCCACGATCAGCCAGGAATTCCGCCGGCATGTTGGAGCTCATCTCGACCAGCGCCACGGTGACCACGTCCTGGAATAGCGGTCCGTCGGTCCATTGCCCGACACCCCAGACCATGCCCTCGGCCCCGCCCGGAAACAGGGTCGGATCGGGGAAACGGCGCTCAAGCTCGCGGATGATGCATTTTGTATCGCAATAAATATCGGCGCCGATCTGCATCACCGGGGTCAGGCGGTAGCCCCCGGTCAGCGGCATCAAATTCGGTTTCGGCGGCAAGCGTGGAATGAGCACGGACTTCCAAGTCAAACCCTTCATGCCAAGCACGACCCGGACTTTTTCGGTCACTGGGGATTGTGGGTAATGAT
>JADFTO010000168.1 GCA_022560215.1 Pseudomonadota bacterium
GTGCCCCCGAAGGTGCCCCAGAAGGAACCCCCGAAGGTGCCCCAGAAGGAACCCCAGAAGGAAACGGCGCGGAGCGGGGCCACGGCCCGCCGCAAGGCGCCGCCGGACAATCCCTTCCAGGCGCCGAAACAGGCCGAAAAGGCGGTACAGGCGGCCTGCGCCCTAGCCGCCGCGGCCGGCGATCTCGATGGACTGCGCGAGGCGCTGGCCGAGTTCGACGGCTGCGCGCTCAAACTGACGGCGACCAACCTGGTGTTCGGCGACGGCGATCCCAAGGGCGGGCTCATGCTTATCGGCGAGGCGCCGGGCGCCGAGGAGGACCGCCAGGGCCTGCCCTTCGTCGGGCCCAGCGGCCGGCTTCTCGACAGCATGCTGGCGTCCATCGGCCTCGACAGGGGCGACGTGTTCATCTCCAACACCGTGTTCTGGCGCCCCCCCGGCAACCGCAACCCGACGACGGCCGAGATGGCCACCTGCCTGCCCTTCGTCGAGCGCCTGGTGGAACTGGTGGATCCCGAAATCCTGGTGGCGCTGGGCGGGGCGGCGGCCAAGGCCCTGCTCGCCCAGAACGAGAGCGTCGGCCGCCTGCGCGGCCGCTGGTTCACCTATTCCACGCCGCGCCTGCCCCGCCCCGTGCCGGCGACCGTCATGTACCATCCGGCCTACCTGTTGCGCACGCCGGCGCAGAAACGGGCCGCCTGGCGGGACTTGCTGGGAATCCGCAAGAAGCTCGGCGGAGGCTGAAGCGCCCCGGCGCGCGCCATCCTTCCTTCCTTGCCCGGCCTGGGGGAATGCGATATACAGCCCTGGAGCGTGGGGGACCGGTTGATCTTTACTTCATTGTATTTGATGATGTTTCGCGGAATTTTCATTCGTCTTGCGGCCGTTGCCGGATTCGTCCTGGCGGCGGCTTTTCCTCATCCCGCCGGGGCGGCGGATTCCCAGAAGATCAAGGCATCCGTCGAAACGGCCGCCCTGACCACCGGTGATGCCGGCGCGGCCGAGGCCCTGCCCGAGATCCTGTCTGGGGCCGACGCGGAGCGCTACCGCGCCATCTTCCGCCTGCAGGAGAAGGGGCACTGGCACGCCGCCGATGACTTCATCGCCAAGCTGGACGACCGGGTGCTCATGGGCCACGTGCTGGCCCAGCGCTACCTCCACCCCACCAAGTACCGGTCCCGCTACAAGGAGCTGAAGGCGTGGATGGCGGAATACGCCGATCTCCACTACGCCCGCCAGATTTACAAGCTGGCCCTGAGGCGGAAGCCGAAGAACTGGCGGGCGCCGAGAGCGCCCGTGGCCACGCCCCCGCCGGCGGCCGCCAGGACCGCCGCCCCCCGCCCCAAGGGCAAGCGGCTGAGCCGCCAGCAACGCCGGGAAGTCGGCGCCATCAAGCGCAAGATCCGCGGTCTCCTGAGACAAGGCTGGACCCTGGCGGCCAAGAAGCTGCTGCGCACCGACAAGGTGAAGCGCCTGTTCAGCACGGCGGAAATGGACGCCGCCCGGGCCCGGCTCGGCGCCGGCTACTTCGCCGCCGGGCGCGACGAATGGGCCCTGCAATGGGCCGGCGACGCGGCCCTGCGTTCGGGCCTCACCGACGGCCACTGGACGGCGGGGCTGGCCGCCTGGCGGCTCGGCCGCCAGGGCACGGCGGCCGGCCATTTCGGGGCCATCGTCGAGGCCCGCCAGGCCTCCCCCTGGATGATCTCGGCCGCCGCCTTCTGGGCCGCCCGCGCCCATCTGGTCGACCGCCAGCCCGCCAAGGTGACCCCTCTTCTCGGCGTCGCCGCCGCCTACCCGCACACCTTCTACGGCCTTTTGGCGCGCCGCGTGCTGGGGCTCCCCATCTCGTTCGAGTGGTCGACGCCGGCCCTGGAGGAAGGGGCCCTGCTCAGTCTTTCCGCCGCGCCGGCGGGGCGGCGGTCCCTGGCCTTGATCCAGGTGGGCGAGGTGAGCCGGGCCGAGCGCGAGCTGCGCCTGTTCGCGGCCAGGGCGGATCGGGACACGGCGCGGGGCATCCTGGCGCTGGCGGCGCGGGCAAACCTGCCGGCCCTGTCGGTGAGGCTGAACGAGCGGCTGTTCGCGGACGGGGGCGGTTACGACGGCGCCGCCTACCCGATCCCCACCTGGGCCCCGAAGGAGGGATACCGGATAGACCGGGCCTTGATTTACGCCTTGATACGCCAGGAATCGGCCTTCAACCCCAGGGCCAAGAGCCGGGCCGGCGCCCGCGGCCTGATGCAGCTGATGCCGCGCACGGCGAGCTTCGTCGCCCGCGACCGGCGCTACCGGCACGGGGCCAAGCGGCGCTCCCTGTTCGAGCCCGAGGTCAACCTGACCCTGGGCCAGAAGTACATCGAGATCCTGCTCGAAGACGAAAAGATCGGGGGGGACCTGTCGCTCTTCGCCGCCGCCTGGAACGGGGGGCCCGGGAACCTCAACAAGTGGCGCCGGCAGACCGACAACCTGGGCGACGCCCTGTTCTTCATGGAGAGCATCCCGTCCCGGGAAACCCGCAATTTCGTCGAGCGCGTGTTCACCAACCTATGGATCTACCGCAGCCGCCTGGGCCAGCCCATGCCGTCCCTCGACGCCATCGCGTCGGGGGAGTGGCCGGCCTACACGGCGCTGGACGGCAAGACCCTCAAGGTGGCGACGAATGCCGAAAAGTGAACGGCCGTTCCTGCCGGTCAACATCGCCGTCCTCACCGTCTCCGACAGCCGCACGGCGGAAACCGACACCTCGGGCCAGACCCTGGCCGACCGCATAGTGAAGGCAGGCCACCGGCTGGCCGCCCGCAACATCGTGCCCGACACCATCGAGGCCATCCAGGACCAGCTCAAGGTTTGGATCGCGGACCCCGACATCGATGCCGTCATCACCACCGGGGGCACCGGCGTCACCGGGCGCGACATCACGCCCGAGGCCTTCGCCGGCATCGTGGAGAAGGAAATCCCCGGCTTCGGCGAGCTCTTCCGCATGCTCAGCTACCAGAAGATCAAGACCTCGACCATCCAGTCCCGGGCCACCGCCGGCGTCGCCGGCGGCACGTACCTGTTCGCCGTCCCCGGCTCGCCGGGGGCCTGCCGGGACGCCTGGGACGACATCCTGGTCCATCAGCTGGACAGCCGCAACGGGCCCTGCAACTTCGTCGAACTGATGCCCAGGCTCAAGGAACACCTGGGCTAAATTCGTGAGTCTTCTCAGCCCTTCGCCCGCGCCCGCCAGCGCTCCCACGACGCCCGGTCGTCCACGTCGTCCAGGGTGTCGATGAGGGCGGGGGGGCGGTCCAGGTTGGCCAGGGTGTCGGCGAGCGCGTGCCTGGTGGACCAGCGGACGCCCTCGAAGAGGCCCGGGATCGGCGGCCTGCGCCGCAGCCCCACCAGCCAGTAGCCGCCGTCGGCGGCGGGGCCGAACACGGCCGGATGGGCGCCCAAGGCCCGGAAGGCCCGGGCCACGTGGGCGGGCCGGATATCGGGCACGTCGGCACCGACGATGGCCACGGGGCCCGGCGGCAGGGTGGCCAGGGCCCGGGCCATGCGCCGCCCCAGGCCGCCCGGCCCTTGCGGGAACACAGTCCACTGAAGCGGCCAGGGGCCGTCCACGCCCCTGTCCGGCGTCACCGCCAGCCAGGGGCGCCAGCGGGAATCCCGGCCCAACCGGCCGAGTACCAGCCCCAGCGCGCGCCGGTAGAAGATTCCCGCCGGGACGATGCCGATTTCGCTTCCCAGCCTGGTCTTCACCGCGCCCAGGCGCGGCTGCCTGGCGAAGACCACGAGATGATTGACGAGGGCCATCAGCGGTAGATGCGGGCGATCAGCGCCGGCGGAAGCCCGAGGAAATAAAGCCCCAGGCAAGTCAGGTTGCGCAAGGGCCGGGCGACGTAGCCCCCCGCCCGGTAGCGGGCGGCCGACGTGACGGCGGGGACGTCGAGGGCGACCAGGTTGCGCCGCCCGATGCGCCGCGCCATGTCCACGTCCTCCATCAGCACCATGGGCTTGAAACCGCCGATATCTTCATAGAACTGGCGTCCCAGCAACAGCCCCTGGTCCCCGTAGGGCAGCCCCAGCACCCGGGCGCGCCAGGCCACCACCCTTTCCAGGCGCCTCGCCGCCGGGGCCGGGTCCCCAAGCGCGAAGCGGAAATAGGCGGCCCGGCGGCGGTTGGAGAGATCGGCGGTGAAGCGGGCCGTGGCCTCGGCCCAACCCGGACCCGGCACCGTGTCCGCGTGCAGGAAAAGCAGGCAATCACCGCGGGCGGCCCCGGCCCCGAAGGCGAGCTGGGCGCCCCTGCCGCCCTCGGCCCGCAAGACCCGGGCGCCGGCCGCCGTTGCCACGCCGCGGGTGCGGTCGCTCGATCCGCCGTCGACGACGACGACTTCCACGCCCGCGTCTCCGGTGGCGGCCAGGGCGGCCAGGGTGCGGGCCAGGCTGTCGGCGCAATCGAGGGCCGGTATGACGATGCTGAGCACGGCAGTCTCCGCCTCATCCATACCACGAAGGGCCGGGGCAAAGGTAAATGTTCTTTAATTGTTCCTTTTTTGCGGCCCTATCATGGGGCCATGGCCGATCATCGCACCGCCGGGAAAGTCGTCACCGAATGGCCTTCTAAGCGCGGGTCGATCTCCAAAATCAGGCCATCGGATGGCTGCGGAAGGAATGCAGTTCTCTTGGCGGTGGAACGGCGGTACGATTTCCCTGATTTTGAAGGTTATCCGGGAAATGTCGTTTCAAGTACGACTGGTCATAAGAAAGAGAGACAGCGAAAGACAATGATCGACCAGGAAATCATCCGCGCCCAGTTGGGCAACGTGCTTACCGACGCCACCCTCAGCGGTCTTCCCAACCACTACAAGGGTAAGGTGCGCGATACCTACCGCTTGGATGATGGCCGCTTGATCATCATCGCCACGGACCGCCAGAGCGCCTTCGATGTGAATCTGGCCGCCGTGCCCTTCAAGGGCCAGGTGCTGACCCAAACAGCCCGGTACTGGTTTGACGCTACCCGCGAAATCTGCGCCAACCATGTGATCGAATACCCGGACCCCAATGTGGTGGTGTGTAAAAACCTGGACATGCTGCCGGTGGAAATGGTGGTCCGCGACTACATGACCGGTTCCACCAACACCTCCATCTGGCCCATGTACGAACAGGGGAAGCGGGCCATGTACGGCGTCACCTTCCCCGACGGCCTGGTTAAGAACCAGAAGCTGCGCCAAACCATCTTTACCCCGACCACCAAGGCGGCCCAAGGGGAACACGACGCCCCCATCACGCCCGCCGAAATTGTCGAGCAGGGTCTCCTTAGCCAGGCCCGGTGGGACCAGTTGGCGGAGCTATCCCTGGCGGTGTTCGCCCGGGGGCGGGAACTGGCCGCGGAACGGGGCCTCATCCTGGTGGACACCAAGTTCGAATTCGGCCTGGATGAAACCGACGCCGTATGCCTGGCCGATGAAATCCTCACCCCGGACAGCAGCCGCTACTGGATTAACGAAACCTACGAGGAATGCATGGCGGCGGGCAGAAACCCGGATGGGCTGGACAAGGAGTTCCTGCGCCTGTGGGTCAGCGAACGGTGCGACCCTTACAAGGACCCCATCCCCGACATCCCCGAGGACACCCTGGTGGAATTTTCCCAGCGCTATATCCGCCTATATGAAACCGTCACCAGGCAGGAGTTCAGTGCTGAGACAAGCGGCGAATCAATGCTGGAACGAATCCGCAAGAACCTGGCGGGGTATTTTTGAGGGAAATTCGGGGACATTGACAGCAGGAAGGGGCTTCATATCATTGTATGTCACGTTAATAGGTATTTTCTGTGACGCCCAAACCCTCGTCCCAAAGTCCGCTTATGGCTAGAAGCGGACATCCACCCACACAGTGATTTACGTCCGCTTTACCCCTGAAAGCAGACATACCG
>JADFTO010000169.1 GCA_022560215.1 Pseudomonadota bacterium
GAGGACATGAAGTGGGACATGGGGGGCGCCGGCGCGGTCATCGGCCTGATGAAGGCCCTGGCCGGCCGCAAGGCCCGGGTCGACGCCGTCGGCGTGGCCGGCCTGGTGGAAAACATGCCCTCGTCCACGGCCCAGCGGCCGGGCGACATCGTCACCTCCATGTCGGGCCAGACCATCGAGGTCCTGAACACCGACGCCGAGGGACGCCTCGTCCTGGCCGACGCGCTCTGGTACTGCGCCGACCGCTTCAAGCCGAGGGTAATGATCAACCTGGCGACCCTCACCGGCGCCATCATCGTCGCCCTCGGCCACGAAAGGGCGGGCCTGTTCTCCAACAACGACCGCCTGGCCAAGCGCATAGAGGACGCCGGCGACCAAGTGGGCGAGCTTGTGTGGCGGTTCCCGCTGGCGGACGAATACGACAAGCTGATCAAGTCCGACGCCGCCGACATGAAGAACATCGGCAACCGCGGGGCGGGCAGCATCACCGCCGCCCAGTTCCTCCAGCGATTCGTCGGCAAGACCCCCTGGGCGCACCTGGACATCGCCGGCGTCGTCTGGTCGAAAAAGGACAGGCCATTGGCGCCCAAGGGCGGCAGCGGCTTCGGCGTGCGCCTGCTGGACCGGCTGGTCTCCAACCATTACGAGGAGCGCCCTTGACCGACGTCGCCTTCTATCACCTGGAAAAGTCGCCCCTCGAGGCGGCCCTGCCCAGGCTCCTGGAGAAGACGCTGAAGGCGGGCAAGCGGGCCGTGGTCATGGCCGGCTCCGAGGAACGGGTCGAGGCCTTGAACGTCCTGCTCTGGACCTACGGCCGTGACTCCTGGCTGCCCCACGGCAGCGCCAAGGACGGCAACGCCGAGGACCATCCCGTGTGGCTAACCGCGCTCGACGAGAATCCCAACGGCGCCCAGTACCTGTTCCTCACCGACGGCGCCGCCTCGGAGCGGATGGCCGAATACGAGCGCTGCTTCGAGCTCTTCGACGGCAACGACCCGGCCGCCGTCGAGGCGGCGCGGGGGCGCTGGAAGGGGTACGCCGGCGCCGGCTTCGGGCTCGCATACTGGCAACAGACCCCAAGCGGAGGCTGGGAAAGAAAGGAGTGAGCGCGACGGGCGGCCGGGATGCAACGGTGCGAATTTGACCAAGATCATTGAACCGAACGGCCAAACCAGGTATTTCGCCCGGACATAGAGCGCAAACCCTGCGGGGGATTATGTCCCTGCGGGGGATTATGTTCGCGGGGTTCGGGAGCGCCCCCGATTGGGCGCCGAAGCGGGATGCCGTCCCCCGCCGGTTGTTTCCAGGCGATGCGTGGGAGGGATCGTTTCGTTAAGCTGAATGGCCGATAACATGACCCTTTCCCGACACCGGGTTCCGCCCCTGTCGCCCGTTCTGTTGGCGGGCCTGGCCCTCGGCCCGGTTCCCCCGTTATTTCTCCAGCCGGCGCTGTCGGCGGCGTATGCCGTCATGCGAAGACGGCATTCCGGGGTGTTCGAACGGCTGGCCGAGTTGGGCGACGCCTTGATCGCGATCGATCCGGTGGACCTGCCGATAGTGTTCCTTTTGCGCCCCGGGGGCGATCGGCCCGGTCTCCGCGCCGCCCGTGACGGCGCCGGGGCGACGGCGACGATCCGCGGACCGCTTCTGGCCTTGATCGATTTGCTGGAAGGACGGGTGGACGGCGACGCCCTGTTCTTTTCCCGGGACCTGGTGATCGAGGGCGATACCGAGGCCGTACTGATATTGCGTAATGCCGTGGACGCGGAAGAAATCGATGTTCTCGACGATCTCACGTCCGTGTTCGGTCCGTTGGCGGGACCCGCCCGGAAGGTCGCGGAAGGGGCCCTGGCCATATTTTCCCGACTCGAAGAGGACATGGAAATCCTGCGCTTGGCGATGGCCGCGCCTTCCCCGCGTCAGGACCGGGCGGAGGCTGGAGAATCCCATGGCGCGGCGGGCTCATGAAAAAGCCCCTTGAACTGGTCTCGCCGGCTGGTTCTCCGGCGTCTCTTCGCGCCGCCGTCGACGCCGGAGCCGACGCCGTTTACCTCGGTTTCAGGGACGAGACCAACGCCAGAAATTTTCCCGGCCTCAATTTCAGCCGCAAGGAACTCGAAGAAGGACTGGACTACGCCCGCCGCCATGAGGCCAAGGTTTATGTGGCTATCAACACCTTCCCCGAGGCCGGCAATCCCGATCCTTGGCTGAGCGCCGTCGACGACGCGGCAGGTCTGGGCGTGGACGCCGTCATCCTCGCCGATGTCGGCCTGGCGGACTATGCGGCCCGCAACCATCCCGACTTGCGCCGTCACCTGTCGGTACAGGCGGCGGCCTCCAACGCGGAGGCCATCCGTTTTTACCACCGGGAATTCGGTTTCAAGCGGGTGGTTCTGCCGCGAGTCCTGACGGTCGCGGAAATCGCCGCCCTGAACGAGGGACTCCCGGTGGAGACCGAGGTCTTTGTTTTCGGCGGGCTCTGCGTCATGGCCGAAGGGCGGTGTTCTCTTTCGTCCTATGTCACCGGACAATCGCCAAATATGAACGGAGTCTGTTCGCCGGCCAGCCACGTCCGCTACGAGGAGCGGGGCAGCCGTTTGGTCTCCAGGCTCGGTAAGTTCACCATCAACGTTTTCGCCCCAGGCGAAGCGGCGGGATATCCCACCTTGTGCAAGGGGCGGTTTTCCGCAGGCGGCGATCCCGGGTATCTGTTCGAGGATCCCACCTCGCTCAACGCCTTCAATATGCTGGGCGAACTGGAGAAGGCCGGGGTGACGGCCCTCAAGATCGAGGGGCGGCAACGGGGGCGCGCCTATGTGGCGGAAGTCGTCTCGGCCTTCAGGCGCGCCCTCGACGGGGCGGCGGCGGGAGAGGCGGTCCCGTCCATGGATCTAAGCGCCGTCACCGAGGGCGGGCGGGAAACCACCGGCGCCTACCGGAAGACCTGGCGCTGAGGAATCGCCCATGACGGCTAAACTCACGCTCGGTCCCGTTCTGTTCAATTGGAAGCCGGAAACCTGGCGCGATTTCTATTTCCGCATCGCCGACGAAGCGGAGGTGGACACGGTGTGCCTGGGCGAAGTGGTTTGCGCCAAGCGCGCCCCCTTCTTCGCGCCCCTGATTCCGGAGGTGGCGGAGCGCCTGTCGAATGCGGGCAAGGAAGTCGTTTTCTCGACCCTGGCGTTGATCATGGATGAGCGGGACATGGATCTTGTCCGGGCCCTGGCCGCTGATTCGGACCTGATGGTCGAAGCCAACGATATGTCCGCCGTGGCGCTGCTTGCCGGACGGCCCCATGTCATCGGCCCGTTCATCAACACCTACAACGAGGGAACGCTCGCTTTTTTCGCCGGCCGCGGCGCGCTGCGCGTATCCCTGCCCGCCGAATTGCCGGCGGCCGCGACGGGCGTCCTGGCCGGCGCCGGCGTTGAATTGGAGGTCCAGGTCTTCGGGCGGGCGCCGCTGGCCATTTCGGCCCGTTGCTATCACGCCCGCTTGCAGGGACTGCACAAGGATGGCTGCCGATATGTTTGCGAGCAAGACCCCGACGGCCTGCGGCTGGAGACTCTCGACGGCGATGCTTTCCTGGCCATCAATGGCACGCAGACGCTGTCTCACAGCTATCTCAACCTGATCGGCGAGTTGGCGGCGCTGGAAGGGGCCGGGATACACCGTTTCCGTCTGTCCCCCCACGACATGGACATGGTGGCGGTAGCCGGGATTTTCCGTGACGTCCTCGACGGCCGTCTCGAGGCCGCCCGGGCGGCCCGCCGGCTCGATGCCCTGTCGGGCGGCGTCCCTTTCGCCAACGGCTTCCATCACGGCGGGCCGGGGGTCGACTGGACGGCCCCCGCCGCCCCGGGAGAATAGCCTGAAATAGCGACGGTGTTTCCGTATTATCCCTCTAATATGCCCGACGGCTCGAAGGGCGGAAGACGCCCTTGCCGGCGGGCATGAAATCCAGCACTGGGGATTGGGAGTGAAAAGATGAAGATCAAGTCCATCAAGGCGAGCGTCCATCAATATGCCGTTACGCTGCCGATGATCGACAAACCCCTCGAACATCGGCATTTCGTTTTCTGCGAGGTGGAAACCGACGAGGGACATACCGGTTCCGGCCTGACGGGCGCCTTCCTGCCCTGGGCCGTCGTCACCACACTCGAGGGCGATTTGCTGTCGGTGGTCCGGGACATGGACCCGCGAGACACCGAGGCGATCCATTCCAAGGTCTGGTGGACCCTGAACCCGCGCGCCTTCACCGGGGTCATTTCCAATGCGCTATCCGCCCTCGACATCGCCCTTTGGGATATCCACGGCAAGATGACCGGACGCACGGTGGCCCAGCTTCTCGGCGGTTATCGCGATTGGGCGCCGAGTTATATCACCTTCGGTTTTCCATTCTTCGACAACGACCAGCTGGTCGAATACGCCCGCAAGTTCGTCGACGAGGGCAACACGCGCCTGAAGATGGTCGTCGCCGTCGATCCCGGCGGCTGGCAGGAGGACGCGAGGCGCATCCGCGTCGTGCGTGACGCCGTCGGCGACGACGTGCAACTGATGATCGACGCTAATTACCGGTTCAATCCGGTGGACGCGCGCCTGCTCTGCCGCGCCGTCGAGGATTGCAACCTGACCTGGTTCGAGGAGCCCCTGCACCAGAACGACGCGCGGGCGCTCGCCGATCTAAGGCGCCACACGAACATTCCCATCGCCGCCGGCCAGATGGAAGGCAACCGCTGGCGGCTGCGCGAGCTGGTGGAGCACCAGGCCGTCGACATCCTGCAACCCAACTGCTGCTACAACGGCGGCTTTACCGAATCGCTAAAGGCGGCCCACCTGGCCCAGGCCTACAATCTGCCCATCGCCAACGGTGGAGGCTGGCCGATCTTCAACATGCACGTCTTCGCCGGATTGATGAACGGGTGGTGCGTGGAATTTCACTGGGGAATGCACAAGGTAGGGCAACAGTTCTTCGAAAACGTGCCCGGACCGGAAAACGACATGGTCAAGCTTCCCGACGCTCCGGGCCTGGGATTCCTGCCCAAATACGACGCCTTGAAGGAGAGCCGGGTCATGAGCCCAGACGACCTCGGGGAAGGCGGGGTTCGGACCCGGGGGACTCCGAAGAAAGGCGAGTCTGGGATCACCAAGCTGTAAACGCCGTTCCCTCGTGAGTGGAAAATGCTTTAGTCGTCCGGGGACGCCGGGCGGGTGCCGCGGAAAATTCGGACCAGGAACCTGATGACGGTCGGCCCGAAAAGCCCCATCACCGTGAACGCGAAAAACGTCACCACGATCGGCCGATCGAAGAACATCAGCCAGTCGTGTTCGAAGATCAGCAGCGACTGCTTGAGTGAGTTTTCAACCAGTTCGCCCAGGATCAGTCCCATGATGATGGGCGCCGGAGAGAATCCGATACGGCGAAAGACGAATCCGAGAAGGGCGAAGATTAGCATGATCCAGACGTCCAGCAGGGTTTGTTCGAGGGCATAGGATCCAACCACGGCAAGGACGAACACGGCCGGCCACAGGAAGGTGCGCGGGATCAGGGTGACGCGGGCGAAGACCTTGGCGCCGATCATTCCCAGCCCCATGAACATCACGTTGGCCACCAGCATGGAGATGAAGATGGCGTAGAGCAGTTCTGGCTGTTCGATGAACAGGTGTGGACCGGGGCGCAGGCCGTGAACCATCAGGGCGCCGAGGATCACGGCCGTCGTCGCGCTGCCGGGAATGCCGAGGGCGAGCGTCGGCACCATGGCGCCGCCGGTGGCGGCGTTGTTGGCCGCCTCGGGACCGGCGATGCCCTCGATGGCGCCGTGGCCGAATTCCTCCTTGTTCTTCGACCAGCGCTTGGCCTCGTTATA
>JADFTO010000170.1 GCA_022560215.1 Pseudomonadota bacterium
TCGGGGGCGCGGGCGCGGCGGCGGCCGTGGCGTCGATGTTCCTCAACCTCGAGATCGACAGGCGGGGCGACGGCGAGGCGGTGGGTTATCCGGGGTTCGCCGGGTTCGAGCTGGAGGACGGAATCTACCTGCTGGCGCCCATCACCTGGGCGGGGTTCCTCCTGCCTTTCTTCGTCGCCGCCGGCACCGGCGCCGTCCTCTATTGCCTGTGGACGCTTGCTTCCCTCCTTCGCGGAAAGTCAGGCCGGACATGAGGCGTCTCCTGTTCCGATTGGCGGGCGTCCTGGGACTGGTCCTGCCGCTGGAGCCCGGCCAGCAGTGTGGGCAGGGATTGGGCTTCGTTCAGGGTCGGGATGATGACGGAGATCATGGGGTCATCCGCCGCCCGCCGTTTCCACCCGGCGCCCGGAATCGCCAGAAGAAGTAGGCGGCGACGGCCGGCGCCACGACGGCCGCGGAGAGGATGAGAGGGACCGACCATCCCAGCCAGACGGCGATGGGAATGGCCAGGGTGGCGTCGTCCACGTCGAATCCGGCGAAGCTCTTGAGCTCGGCCGCCCCCTGACCAACCCTGTCCTCCACCGCCATCACCAGCCCCAGGATGGCCGCCACGGATACCCCGGCGAGAAGCCCCATCGGGATGGCCCAGAGGCCGAGCGCGCTTTCCCTCAAGCCCACCCCGATGCCGGCCAGGACCAGGGCGTTGGAGACGGCGTCCGCGATCAGGTCGTAGGCGTGCCCCCGGGCCGACGTGGCGCCGGTGAGCCGCGCCAGCTCCCCGTCCGCCCGGTCGAGGACCATGGAGACCAGGAACAGGCCGCCGCCCACGTGCTGCCAGGGCGACTCGCCGACGGCGAAGGCGCCCGCCGCCGCCACCCCGGTCGCCAGCCTCAGCGTCGTCAGGTGGCTGGGTGTCACCGGCGTCCCGGCCAGGGGCCGGACGAGGCTCCGGGCGATGTGGTGGATCCAGGTGTTGTGGCTGATGGCTCTTGCCCTCCCTGGTGTGAATTCCATTCAAATGGCAGCTCGAGGCCCGAGCAGGCTTATCGCATGTTTCAACCCACCTGGAAAATGCTCTAGCTCGAGGCCATTGATGCCGGGCCTCGCCGCCGTTATGCACCCGCCGCCCGCCCGAGCCGCGGGTTTTTTTGTTTGGAGCAGCGGATTTCGAGCGCGACGGCTATCTCGTCGTCCGGAGCGCCTTCGACGCATCCGATTAGATAATTCGCGCCGCCGGCGGCTCAGGAGCCGGCTGCCCGATCCAACAGGAGTTCGGCCTCTTCGTCCGCCTCTTCGGAAATGCGTCGCATGATGATGTGCTTTGCGCGCTCAAGGTCGCTCGGGAAGTCGATTTCGATCCACGGCACGTCGGAGACGTCCACGTAGCCGAAGGTGCCCGGCGGCTCGCTTTTGAGCACGGCGCGCATGGCTTCCTCGTAGGCGACTCCCAGACGATCGTCGGCGACGAAGGAGTCGGCCGCGTCCGCGACGCGGGCGGCGACGCGAGCGGACATCTTCATGAACCCCGGCCATTCGCCGACGGCGTCGAACTCCCCTTCCACGCCCTTGCCGAAGTCCACCGGCGCGCCGTCCCGGATGCAAAGGCTCACCGGGTCTTCTTCCGGGTCGATCCGGCGGTCGAACAGGAAGCAGTTCTCCGAGGTGTCCTCGATCAGCCGACGCAGAAGGGGGGGAGAGTAGAGCACGTCGGAATCCATGAACAGGATGGGCTCGCCCGATCGCAACACCTCGCACCCGGTCCACAACGACAGGATGGGCCCTTCCCGGAATCGGGGGTTGTAGACGCCCCTGACGTAATCGCCGGCGCCGGCGCTCGCGGCCTCGGCCAGGATGTCGTCTTGCTTGTAGCCGAGGATCATCACCAGCTCGCCGACGCCGAATTCCCGCAGGAACCGGATGTGACGCCGCAAAAGGGTCTCGCCCTCGAAGCGGAGCAGGACCTTCGGCGGCTCTTCGTGCTGGTTGCCGTAGAGCCGCCGGCCGACGCCGGCCGCGAGCATGAACGCCTTCATCCCTTCCCTCTCCCAGCCAACGAATGGCGACGGAAAATTTAGCGGACTCTACGTAACCTCGCCGGCCCCGCCGGGCAAGGACTTTGCTCCCAAATACCCGTTCCGCCCGAACCAGTCGATGGCGTCGGCCAGGGCCTGCCGCGCGGGGCGGGACGCGTAGCCAAGCCGCCGCCGTGCCTTGTCGGAGCTGAAATACATCTTCTTCCGGGCCATGCGCACCCCGTCGACGGTGACGAAGGGCGCCTCTCCTCCGCTCAGGCGGGTCCACGCCTCGGCCCCGTACGCCAGGGGCAGGACCAGTCCATGGGGGATGCGGAACCTGGGCCCGGCGCGGCCGCGAAGACGGGCGATTTCGTCGAGTATCCGACCCAGCTCCATGTCGTCGCCGCCCAGGATATAGCGCTCCCCGACCTCCCCCTTCTCGTAGGCGAGGAGGTGGCCGGCGGCCACGTCGTCCACGTGGACCACGTTGAGGCCCGTGTCCACGTAGGCCGGCATGCGCCCCAGGGCGGCCTCGACGAGCATGCGCCCGGTGGGCGTCGGCTTGATGTCGCGGGGACCGACCGGCATGGAAGGATTGACGATCACCACTGGCAGGGACTCCTCCGCGATCAGGCGCCGGACTTCCGCCTCGGCCAGGAACTTGGATTTCTTGTAGGGGCCGATCATGTCGTCGAAGGAGACGGGGGTTTCTTCGTCGCCCGGCGCGCCGCCGGGATCGATGCCCAGCGTCCCCACGCTGCTGGTGTAGACCATGCGTTTGACGCCCGCCCTTTGGGCCGCCAACAGGATGTTCCGGGTGCCGTCCACGTTGGCCGCGAACATGGGCGCCGGATCGCGCGTCCATAGGCGGTAGTCGGCGGCCACGTGGAAGAGCCCGTCGCATCCTTCCAGGGCCGGGACCAGGGTCTCGGGTTCCGTCAGGTCGCCCGTGACCACCTCGGCGTCCACGCCTTCCAGGTTCTTGCGCTCGCTGGCGGGGCGGACGAGGGCGCGCACCTTCAGTCCTTTTTCCACCAGGCTTCTCAGAACCGCCGAGCCCACGAAACCCGACGCCCCGGTAACGAGTATGGTCATCGCCACCCCATGACTTAACGCGCCTTGTGCCGAATCGCGCCCAGGCGCGAGCGCAAGAGTACATCAGCCGTCCTTCCGGGACCAACGCCCGCCGGGCCGGGCTGACAAATTAGTAGGATTTTCCTTCACCTCGGGATCGATCGTCCCTATTTTCAGGGCAGGCATGGGCGTCGAGCGAAGGGGACTTCATGGCCAAGCGAAAACATATCCGGGTCATGCTGGCGCGGCCGCGCGGGTTCTGCGCCGGGGTCGAGCGCGCCATCGAGATCGTCGAGCGCGCCCTCGACCTGTACGGCCCGCCGGTCTACGTGCGCCACGAAATCGTCCACAACAAGCGCGTGGTCGAGAGCCTGCGCGCCAAGGGAGCGGTCTTCGTCGAGGAACTCGGCGACATCCCCGACGGGGCGGTGACAATCTTCAGCGCCCACGGCGTTTCCGAAGCCGTGGAGAACGAGGCCAAGCGCCGGGACCTGCCGGTTATCGACGCCACCTGTCCGCTGGTCTCCAAGGTCCACAGGGAAGGCCAGAACCACGCCCTCAAGGACCGCAAGGTCATCCTCATAGGCCACGAAGGGCACCCGGAGGTGGAAGGCACCCAGGGCCGCATCCCCGGCGGCGTGCTTCTCGTCACCCATCCCGAGGACGTGCAAAAACTGGACGTGGACGATCCCGAAAAGGTGGCCTACGTCACCCAGACGACCCTCAGCGTCGACGAGACGCGGGACGTGATCGAGGCCCTGAACGAGCGCTTTCCGGCCATCATCGGCCCCGACGTCAAGGACATCTGCTACGCCACCCAGAACCGCCAGCAGGCTGTGCGCGACCTGGCCACCCACGTGGACCTCCTGCTCGTGGTGGGGGCCCCCAACAGTTCCAATTCCAACCGCCTGCGCGAGATCGGCGAAGAGCTGGGCGTTCCCAGCTACCTGATCGACGACGCCTCCGGCCTCGATCCGGCATGGCTCAAGGGCGTCGACGTGGTCGGGGTCACGGCGGGCGCCTCGGCGCCGGAGGAACTTGTCCAGGAACTGATCGGCCGCTTGGGCGACTTCGGGCGCGTCACCGTGCACCAGGCCCCGGGCGTCAGTGAACACATGCAGTTCAAGCTGCCCCGCGAACTCACCGATGCCGACAAGCTCCTCGTAAGCCGGGCTTGAGGAATCCCTTGGCGGTCCCCCTCATCCAGCAAATCCGCGTCGGCGCCTACGTCCTCGGCCGCAAGTTGAGGGGCATCGAACGCTATCCGCTGGTCCTCATGCTGGAGCCCCTTTTCCGCTGCAACCTCGCCTGCCCCGGGTGCGGCAAGATCGATTACGCCGCCCCCATCCTCAACAAGCGCCTCAGCGTCCAGGAATGCCTCGACGCCGTCGACGAGTGCGGCGCGCCCGTGGTCTCCATCCCCGGCGGAGAACCCCTGCTGCACAAGGAAATCAGTGACATCGTCCAAGGCATCACGGAGCGCAAGAAGTTCGTCTATTTGTGCACCAACGCCCTTCTCCTGGAAAAGAAGCTTCACCGCTTCCGGCCCTCGCCCTACCTCACCTTTTCGGTCCACCTGGACGGCATGGAAGAGCATCACGACCGGGCGGTCGCCCAAGGCGGGGTCTTCGAGCGCGCCGTCAAGGCCATCAAGGCGGCACGGGGCAAGGGCTTCCGGGTCAACGTCAACTGCACGCTCTTCGATCAGATGACGGCGGAAGAAGCCGCCCGCTTTTTCGACTTCGTCACCGACGAGCTGGACGTGGAAGGGATCACCGTCTCGCCCGGCTATTCCTACGAGAGGGCCCCCGATCAGGACCATTTCCTGAACCGCCTGAAGACCAAGGAACTCTTCCGCGAGATCTTCAGGATCGGCGGCCGCGGAAGGTGGCGCTTCTCACAGTCGAGCCTGTTCCTGGACTTCCTTGCCGGCAACCAGGCCTACCGGTGCACGCCATGGGGCAACCCGACGCGCAACGTCTTCGGCTGGCAGCGCCCGTGTTACCTGCTGAACGAGGGATACGCGCCGACCTTCAAGGAGCTCATGGAGGGCACCGAGTGGGACAGATACGGCACGGGCAACTACGAGAAATGCGCCGACTGCATGGTCCATTGCGGCTATGAGGCGACCGCCGTCGACGACACCTTCGCCAATCCATGGAAGGCCCTGAAGGTCGCCGTGCTGGGGCCGGACACCGATGGCCCCATGGCGCCGGAAATCCCCCTCGACGGCCAACGGCCGGCCGAATACGTCTTCGAGAACATGGTGAGAAGGCTATCCGAAGCCGAATCGGGGGCCGGCCAGGAGAGCGACGCGGCTTAACACCCGAAGGGCTTTCTTGCTGTCGCCCGCCAGGCCGATGATGACGCCCACGTCCCAGGGCCTGAACAAAAGCCCGGCCAGGAGCCTGCCCGGCCGGGGCGCGCCCCCGGCGTCGACGCCCCGGAGGATCCATTCCGGCACGGCCCGGGCCGCCGGATCGGCGATCACGCGCAGCGCCAGGAACGGGACGCCGCCGTCATGCGCGGCCAGGGCGACGGCATGGCTTTCCATGTCCACCGCCACGGCATCGGTATCCCGGTTCAGGCTTCTTTTCGCCTCGGGCGCCGGCACCAAAGTGTCGCTGCCCACCAAGGGCGCGGCGGATACCTCCATCGTTTGCCTCAGGGCGGCGCGCAAGCGCTCGCGCCAAGCCTTGTCGGCCTCGAATCGTCCGCCACCGGGGGCAATGACGGCATCGGGAACGACGACGGCGCCGGGG
>JADFTO010000171.1 GCA_022560215.1 Pseudomonadota bacterium
CCTTCTTGCCGGCGTCCGGCCCGAGATAGGTGGTGAGGATGGTCCGCGCCGTCTGGTCGTTGATGGTGACCTTGCAGGCGACGGCCAGGCGCTGCTGGATCCTGAGCAGGGAATGAACGTCCCTGTCGCTGAACCCCGAGGCGCGGTCCGTGGCCCAGGACCCGAGGAGACCGTTATTGCCGTCCTGCCCATCGGGCTCCAGGTCTCCGAACCGGACCGAGTACGAGAGGTAATCCGTCGCGCCCCTGTCCTTGAATCCCTCGAGAATGGGGAAATCGACCAGGGCCTCCTCCCCCGTCAGGCGCCGGCGCAGGAAGGGTATGCCGCTTTCCAGCATGTGGTGATAAGGGCTGCGAAACCAATCGTCCGATTGCCCTGCCACGCCATGAAGGTTCCCGACGGTGGCCACGCCCTCGTCCCTGTGCCAGGTCAAGGTCATGGACGCGAATAGGGGATGCAGGGTGCGGAACGCGATCTGGGCCCGCCACAGGGGAATCCCCGTGGCCCGCAGGCGATTGCAACATCCCTCCATCAGGTTTTCCACGCTGGCGTCGCCGAGCGCCCGGTCCATCAGCCAGTTGGCGACCGAATCGATCAGGCCGTCATCGACGACAATCGTGCTTACGTCTTCCGTCATTGACCGGCTGCCATGTAGAGCGCTATCCGGTTAGTTGGAACCATTTGACCTGCGGCCTCCGGTGGGGCAAATCGGCCCCCCGGGTGCGTTGCGGCGCGCAGCGAGATGGCACCGCATCGCGCGGCGCGCCGCGCCTGCCCGGATGAACCGATTTGCTCCCATCAAATTGATCCCAACTTACCGGATAGTGCTCTAAAGGGACTTCGTCCGCAGTTTACCAATTTTCGGACGAAGTCACGGATTTACGTGCATCCCCCGCCCGCATCGCCGCCGCGTCAGGCGAAGACCTTGCCGAAGCGGTTGGCGACGAATTCATCGAAGTCGGCGTCCTCCTGGCGAACGAAGCCGCTCGCCGGCAACTTCCCGTCCCGGTGCAGGTCGACCATGGCGCACACCCCGGCCGCAGTGGTCGCCTGAATGGCGCTCCGCCCCCCTTCGTCCAGGCCGCCGTAGATCTTCTTGGCGTAACTTTCCTGGGTCAGGATGTCCTCACGCATCCCGGTCACGGAGACGAAGATCAGAACCACGTCCTGATGGGTCACGGGGATGCCGTATTCGATCAGGTCCTTGAAGGTCTCCCTGTGTTCGCAAAGCTTGAGGTCGTGGGCCAGCATCTGGATCATGTCCCGGTGCCCGGGATAGCGCACCGTTTTGTAGTTGAGGTTGCGCACGCGCCCTTCCAGGGTCTCGCAGAGGGTGCCGGCGCCGCCCGACGTGCTGAAGGCCTCGTAGTTGACGCCGTCGAGGGAGAAGTGCTCCAGCCCCTCCAGCGGCAGCAGCTCCCGCCGCTGGCCTTCGTGGATGGCATCGCATAGGTTGCAGTACTCGTTGATCAGGCCGTCGATGCTCCAGGTCAGGTTGTATTTGAGCGCGTTGTCGGGATACAAGGGGAGCGCGCCCACCCTGAGCCGTACGTCATGGGGCTCGTCGAATCTGTTCACCAGGTGGTTGGCGACGATCGAGATGAAGCCCGGCGCCAGGCCGCATTGGGGAACGAACAGGGTTTCCGCCCCCTCGGCGATCTCGCGAAGCCTCCGCGCCGTGTCCAAGTCCTCGGTAAGGTTGAAGAAATGAGCGCCGTATTCCCGCGCCGCTTCCCCCACCAGTGGATCGAGGAAATAGGGAAGGGCGCTGATCACGATGTCGGCGGCGTCAAC
Organism: Pseudomonadota bacterium; assembly: GCA_022560215.1. Taxonomy (GTDB): domain Bacteria; phylum Pseudomonadota; class Alphaproteobacteria; order Rhodospirillales; family 2-02-FULL-58-16; genus JADFTO01. The sequence continues at coordinate 1,795 of JADFTO010000171.1, forward strand.
CGCACGGCCGAGGGCGGCCTTGTCGGAAACGTCGAGCCGCTCACGCTTCACATTACCCCGCCCCCGGGAATCCAGGGCGTCCGCGTCATTGTCGGCCAGGGTGACGCGATAGTCGCCGCACTCGGCCAGGATTTCAGCGACGCCCACCCCGATCTTTCCGGCTCCCAGCACAAGGACTTTCGTCATCCGATCCTTCCCGTTGGCAATTCCCCACAACCTTAAAAGCCAACACCCCCCTTGCCAAGGCAGACCGCCGGACCTGCGTGCAAATTATTGCTGGCTGTTTGTTTTCCTTGCGGGTACCCCCATCCCATGAACCAACCCCTTCCACCGAGCACCGAGCCCCCTGATGAGTCCGGGGACACGGCCAGGCGCGATCGCCGCGCCGTCCGATTTGCCTACGTCACGTTGTTCCTCGGCATCGTCGGCATCGCTTTCTCGCCCATATTCGTGCGCTTCAGCGAACTGGACCCCACCGCCACCGCCTTTCACCGGGTATTCCTGGCGTTGCCCGCGTTGTGGATTTGGATGTGGTCCCGTGGTCGCGGCAATGGCGCCACCAGGAAACCCCGGACGGCATACGATTACGGGCGTCTCATATTGGTGGGTTTTCTGTTCGCCGGTGACTTGATCTTCTGGCACTGGTCGCTGCGCTATACATCGGTCGCAAACGCCGTTCTGCTTGCCAACTTCGCACCCATCTTCGTCACCTTCGGCAGCTTCGCCCTTTTCGGCGAGCGCTTCGGCCTCACCTTCCTCATGGGCGTCGCACTTTCCATCGGCGGCGGCGCGATCCTGGTAGGCGACAGCTTCAGCCTGGGCTTGGACAATGTCCTGGGTGATGCGTTCGGGTTGGTGACGGCCATGTTCTACGGCGCCTATATCCTCGCCGTCAGCAACGTCAGGGCCGAATTTTCAACCGCCACCGTCATGGGCTGGAGCAGCGCCGCCAGCGCCGTCATCCTGTTGCCCGTCACCCTCATGATGGGCGAGGACTTGATCGCGACCACCCTTTACGGTTGGGGCATTTTGGTGGGGTTGGCACTCGTCTCCCATGTGGCGGGGCAGGGTTTTCTCGCCCATTCGCTCGCCCACTTGCCCGCCCCCTTCACGTCGGTCGCCCTTCTTCTCCAGCCCGCCATATCCATCGTCCTCGCCTGGGTGATCCTGGCGGAGCCCCTTGGCGGCTGGCAGGCCCTGGGCGTCGCCGTGATCCTGGCGGGGGTCGTCTTCGCCCGTCTCGGCAGCCGCTGACGGGGAAGGGGCCGGGCGCATTCGGCATTCCCGTTACAGTCCCTCGGGCCGGGGGCCGCCCGTGGCCCAGTCGAGAAGCTCCACGGTATGCACCACGGGCAGGTCAACGGCCTGGGAAATCTGCACCAGGCAGCCGATGTTGCCGGTGGCGATGGCGCCGGCACCGGTTTTTTCCAGGTTGGCCGCCTTGCGGTCGCGCAAACGGGCCGCCAGGACCGGCTGAAGGATGTTGTAGGTGCCGGCGGATCCGCAACAGAGATGCCCTTCCGCCGGCTCGCGCAACTCGAATCCGGCATCGGCCAGCAGGGCCTTGGGCTGATCGATGATGCGCTGGCCGTGCTGCAAGGAACAGGCCGCGTGATAGGCTATCACCGGCGCGTCGACGGGCACCGTTTCCTTCAGGCCCAGTTCGGCCATGACCTCGGTCACGTCCCGGGTTATCCCTGCGATGTGGGCGGCGGGCGCGGCCCAGTCCCTGTCGCCGGCCAGCATGACGCCGTAATCCTTGACCGTGGTGCCGCAGCCGGACGCGTTGATGACCACCGCATCCAGGTCGGCCACGCGCTGCCAGGCGGCCACGTTGGCCCGCGCCGCGGCAAGGGATTGGCGCTTCCGGCCCATGTGATGCACCAGGGCCCCGCAGCACCCGGCCCCTTTGGCCACCACCACCTCGCAGCCGTGGCGGGTGAGGAGGCGCACCGTGGCTTCGTTGATGGCCGGGCGCAGCACCTGCTGGGCGCAGCCGGTCATCAGGGCGACCCGCATGCGCCTGTCCCCCAGGGCCCGGAACACCTGCGGCCGGTCGACGGGCGAAGGCGCGGGAATGGACCGGGGGGCGAGGTCCATCATGTTCCGCAACGACTTGGTCAAATACCCTTTCAAGGGCTCGGCCAACCGGGCGCCGAACAGGGCGAGGCGCATGAGCGTCGGGCTGGGAAGGACGCGCGCCAGCATTTCGCGAAACATCCTCTCGGGCAGGGGGCGGCGGAAGGTATCCTCGATTCTGGCGCGGGCCTGATCCACAAGATGCATGTAGTCGACACCCGACGGGCACGTGGTCATGCATGAAAAGCAACTCAGGCAGCGGTCGATGTGCTTGGTCACCTTGGCCGAGGCCGGCTTGTCGTTCTCCAGCATGTCCTTGATCATGTAGATGCGCCCGCGGGGGCTGTCCAATTCGTCGCCCAGCAGCACGTAGGTGGGGCAGGTGGCGATGCAGAAGCCGCAGTGAACGCACTTCCTGAGGATGCGGTTGGCCTCGGCGGTGTGGGGATCGGCCAGCTGCGCCTCCGAGAACAGGGTCTGCATGGCTATAGGCCCTCGCCCATGCGGCCGGGATTGAGGATTCGGCCCGGGTCGAATGCCTCCTTGATGCGGGTGGCAAGGGCCTTGAGGGGCGCGGGCTGGGGCTGGAACACAGGCGTTCGGGCGCGGACCTCCGGCGCCGCGCGGATCAGCGTCGCGTGTCCGCCCGAGGGCCCGAGAGCGCCCCTCACGCATTCGTGGCCGGCATCGTCCAGGGGCGTGAGTGACAGCCACACCAGCCCCCCGCCCCAGTCGAAGAAGACCCGGCCGGGCAAGGACTCGAGTATCTCCGCCGCCACCCGGGCGCCCGCCGCCGGGGGCACGGAAATCCGCCACACCTGGCTTTCTTCTTCGCCGGTGAAGTAGGTCACGTCGCGCACCTCCCGCCACAGGGTCCTTGAATTGGCCGTGTGCAGCTCTTCCAAATCCCCGAAATCCGCGAGCAGATCCTTGAGCGCCTGGCACCTGTAATCGGCCGATGGCCCCGGCCCCTCGACGCGGATCGCCGTCACGGCGCCTCCGGCGCCGGACACGTACGGGACCATGGAAGCCGCCGCCGCGTGCCTAGGCAGATGGGCGGCGGCGGAGACCTCGTTGGAGCTCGCCAGGGCCGCCCCCATGGCCTTGACGGCGTCCTCGTCGCCGGCGCCCAGAACCAGTACGGTGCGCGTCTTTTCCGGCGCCGGCACCACCTTGATCGTCACCTCGCTCATCACGCCTAAGGTGCCGAAGGAGCCGGCCATCAGTTTCGAAAGATCGAAGCCGGTCACGTTCTTGACCACGCGCCCCCCCGACTTGAACTCCTGGCCGCGTCCGTTGATGGCCTGGAAGCCGAGCAAATGGTCCCGCGCGGCCCCCGATAGGATGCGCCGGGGACCGGACAGGTTGCACGCGATGACGCCGCCGATGGTGCCCGACGCCGTCCCGCCGCCGAGCAAGGGCCCGAGGTCGGGGGGCTCGAAGGCGAGCCGTTGGTTGTTGTCCGCCAGCGCCGCCCGTATCTCGGCCATGGGGGTGGCCGGCGCCGCCCCCATGACCAGCTCGGCGGGCTCGTAGAGGCCAATACCGGAAAGCGCCGCGAGATCGAGGCGCACGATGGCGTCACAAGGGCGGCCGAAGGCACGCTTGGAACCGCCGGCGCTGATCTCCAGGGGGGTCTCGCTGGCGGCCGCCCACTGGATCGATTCCAGCACTTGTTCGGCGGTTTGGGGCTTGAGAACATCCGTCATGATTTTCAGATAAACCGCCTCGACTCTGATGGGGGGCGCGAAGAGAAGTGTTTCCCGGCCGCTGCCCAGTCTTTATCTATCTTCCCTTAGAGCGGGTCAGGATTGATAGGAACCATTTGACCGGGATTATTTTGTCCCGTGGCTAGGCACGCTCCGAAAGGCGATGCTTGCGCATCGGATGAGGGGCGTAACGACGCCACGGGGCAAAAGAAGGC
>JADFTO010000172.1 GCA_022560215.1 Pseudomonadota bacterium
GGCCAGGGGATGGGCGTCCTCCACCAGGGCCTTCAGGCGTTCCTCCAGCACGTGGGTGTAGATCTGGGTGGTGGCGATGTCGGCGTGTCCCAGCATCTGTTGCAGAGACCTGAGATCGGCGCCGTGGGCGAGCAGGTGGCTGGCGAAGGAATGGCGCAGCACATGGGGGGACACCCGGGCCGGATCGATGCCCGCCTCGGCCGCCATCTGCTTCAGCAACTGGGCGAAGCGGGCCCGGGTCAGGTGCCCGGCCCGGGAGCGCGACGGGAACAGCCAGGGCAGGGCCCGCGCCGCGCCGCCCTTGGGCAGGAAGGATTCCCTGACCGTTTCGTAGGCCGCCAGCGCCTTCGTTGCCGGGCCGGTCAGGGGAACCATGCGTTCCCGTCCCCCCTTGCCGGCGAAGGTCAGCAGCCGGCCGTCGCGGCTGAGGGCGGAATTGCGCAGCCCGACCAGCTCGGAGACCCTGAGCCCGGTGGCGTACAGCACCTCGAGCAGGGCCACCAGCCTGATGTCCTGCCGGCCGCCCTCGCGGACGCGCCCATGGGCCGCCGCCAGCAGCTTGTCCACCTCGTCCTCGTTCAGGTACTTAGGCAGGGAGTGCCGCCGCCGCGGGCTGTCGATGGTGGCCGTTGGGTCGTCTTGGCGTTGACCTTCCGATTGCAGGAAGCGGAAAAACTGGCGCAGGGCGGAAAGCCGGCGGGCGCTGGTGGCGGGCGCCATGCCGGCCTCCGACAGGTGGCGAATGTATTTTCGGATTAGCCCTGAGTCCGCGTCCTCGGGTGGGCGTCCCCGGGCCCGGGCGAAGGCGGCGAACTGGGTCAGGTCGCGGCGGTAGGACTCGATGGTGTTGGGGGCCGCGCCCCGTTCGGCGGCCATCATCTCGAGGAAGGTTTCCACCGCCCGCGCCGTGCCCGGCCGGGCCATCAGCCGCGCTTCCCGCGCCGCCCGGCCGCGATTGCGGGCGCGAGGTTCACAGGCCGGCCGACAGGGCCGCTTCCACGGCCAGGTCCCGCGCCTCTTTCTCGAGCCCGATGGCGCCGAGGCTGGTCAACACCCGGCGCAGGATGACCGGATCGACCTGGCCCGGGCCGCCCTCTCCGAGCGCCAGCAGGGAAAGAAGAACGGTCTCGCCGACCCGGGCGGCTCCGTCCTCGGCGCTGGACGCACTGGCCAGCCGGTACCACAGGGCCGGATGAGGCATGGCGACCGTGGTCCTGTCGGGACCGTCGAACAGGGCCTCCCATAAAGGCTGGGGAACGGGCTCGCCCAGGGATTCGAACAGGGTGTAGAGCAGGGCCGCCCGCTCGCGGGCGCCTTCGCGGGACTTCTCGCCCTCCCACCAGGCGCCGAGCATGTCCGGAGACCAGTCGTCCGTGGTCAGCGCCAGGCGCGCCACGGGCATGAGGGCGCCGAGGACGGCCCCGGATTCGGTATTGAAAAGGGCACTGGCGCGCAACAGGCCGAGCCAGTTCTCGGCCGCTTCGGGGAGGCCGCCGATCATCAGGGCGCGCACCGCCTCCGGCGCGAACCACACCAGTTCCGTCGACGGCCCGATGCGCTTGAGCACAGGCAGGAAGGCGCGCACGGTGGAGGCATACCGGCCCCCCTCGCGGGCCAGCGCCAGGGCCCGGGCCACGGCTTCCGCCTGGGCCGTGGGCACGGTCTGGATGATCGACGTGCGGTAGAGAAGGGCGCGGCTGAGCGGGCCGCTTTCCGCCTCCGCCCTGGTCAGCGGATTGGCCAGGTCCTCGTCGGAGAACGGGATGGAGGTGTAGAGCTGGCGCAGGGCATCGACGGGGAGCGCGCCCGCGGCTTCCGCCCTTTCGGCGGCCTCCAGCCTGAGCTCGACCGGCGCGTTGGGACTGATGGCGATGGTCCTGAGCACCCCCGGACGGTCGGTGGATATCACGTCGGCGGGCAGTCGCGCCTTGGCCGCCCGCGCCATGGCCAGATGAAGCGGCGACGGATTGGGCAGGCTTTCCAGGGTCGGGGGCTTGCCGCTGGCCAGGGCGTCGACGAGGGTGAAGAACACCGGGTCGTCCTCCCCCGCCTCGCGCAACAGGGCCACGCCGAGCGCCGCCTTGTCGTGTTCGCCCGCCAGCGCCTGGCAGAAGATGAACGCCTTCTGCCAATAGGGATTGTCCTGCTTCTGGATCTGGGCCGTGGCCAGCTCGCAGGAACGCGCGATGTCGTTGGCGAGCAGCCGGGCGTCGGATTCGACGCGCATCATCTGGTCGTTCTTGTTGCGCCCGGGCGTGGCGTCGAGAAGGGCGTTGACACCGGAGAAATCCCCCATGTCGGCAAGCAGCCCGACCCTGAGGGCCACCAGCTCGCCCTTTCGCGATTCCCCCTTGGGCGCGGCGGTGGAGGACAGCAGGAGCCGGCGCATCAAGTCGCGCATGGCCGAGGAAGCGACGTTGACGGGCAGCCTGGGGAGCAGCAAGTCGACCAGCGCCCGGTCCGTGCCCTCCCACATGGCGATCCCGAAGCCGCCGTCGCCCTCGGTCAGGACGCCCGCCGAATCCGGATCCACGGATGTCAGGGTGTCGATCTGGACCGTGCCGCCGCCCGGGAGGGGCGGCGCCCCGGGCGGGTTCGGGGCCGGGAGCGCGGGCGTATCAGGGGCCGGGGGAGCGCCTTCCAGGGGCGGAGGCGTCAGGCGCACGGGCGCGCCCAAGGGCGCCGGGCCGGCCTGCGCCCAAGCCGGGGCCGGGACGGCCAGGAAAAGGACGGCCGTGAACAACGCGGCCAGGCCCAGGGAGTTAACGGGGGAAGCGCTCATCGGGAATCACTTTCTCGGTTTTCGCAACCGGCGACGGGATGTCCCACGTGGCCAGGAACACCGCCCCTCCGACGAGCAAGGCGAGGAGCAAGAGCAATACGATCCTGGAGACGTTTTTCATCTTGCCGATCGGTCGCGTCCCGGTTTGATGGGGAGGTAAATTGGGCTTTGACGACAGCCGTTTGCAGTTATGCTAGTGAACTATGTCAAATTTTCGGCAGTGTATCGGCTCCGGCACTGGCATTCAACGGCCCCGCGGACGCAGGGAGTCCCGTGGCGCCCGCGCCCGGGTTGCCGCATGACGAAGCCGGATACCCCCATCTCGGGCAAATCCATCGTTCTCGTCGGCCTCATGGGGGCCGGAAAGACCAGTGTCGGGCGCAGATTGGCCCAGAACCTGGACATGCCTTTCATCGACGCCGACGAAGAAATCGCCAAGGCGGCGGGGTGTTCCATCGGGGATATCTTCGAGATTTACGGCGAGACGGCTTTCCGGGACGGCGAGCGGCGGGTCATCATGCGGCTGCTCGACGGCGAGCCCAGGGTGCTGGCCACCGGCGGCGGGGCTTTCATGGACTCTTCCATCCGCTCCAGGATCGGCAAGCGCGGCATAACGGTCTGGCTGCGCGTCGGACTGGATACCCTTGTCCGGCGCACCCGGCGGCGGAATGACCGTCCCCTGTTGAAGGGCGGCTCCCCCCGCGACATCCTGGAAAGGCTGATGGCCGAGCGCTACCCCATCTATGCCGAGGCCAACATCGTTATCGATCCCAAGAAGAACGAATCCCCCGAAAAGACGGCCCGGCGCGTGATCCGCGCCCTCGAATCCTTGCCCCAGGAGGCCCGCCCATGAACCGGAACGGGGGCTCGGTCTCGAGCCTCAGGGTGGATCTGGGGGAACGGGGCTACGATATTCTCGTCGGCGAGGGTCTCCTGGAAGCGGCGGGACGGCGCATGCGGCCCCTGCTGGCCCAGGATCGGGTGATCATCGTCAGCGACGAGAACGTGGCGCCGCTTTACCTCGGGACCCTGGAAAAATCCCTGGACGGGGCCGGCGTGGAGCACGCCAGCGTCATCCTCGCCCCGGGCGAAGGAACCAAGGACTTCGACGGCTTGAGGGAACTGACGGACGCGTTGCTGGACGCCCGGGTGGAACGGGGCACCACGCTGGTCGCCCTGGGCGGGGGCGTGATCGGAGACATCGCCGGCTTCGCCGCCGCCATCACGCTCCGCGGCCTCGACTACGTGCAGGTCCCGACCACCCTGCTGGCCCAGGTCGACAGCTCGGTGGGCGGCAAGACCGGCATCAACACCGCCCAGGGGAAAAACCTGATCGGCGCCTTCCACCAGCCGCGTCTCGTCCTTTCCGACATCGCAACCCTGGATTCCCTCAGCCGCAGGGAGTTGCTGGCCGGCTATGCCGAAGTGGTCAAGCACGCCCTGATAAGCGATGCGGAATTCTTCGATTGGCTCGAAGATGAGGGCGAAGGGCTCATCGCGGGCGACCGCGAGCGGCGCCGCCACGCCGTCCTGACGTGCATGTCCATCAAGGCGTCCATCGTCGCCGAAGACGAAAGGGAAGCCGGACGGCGGGCGCTTCTGAACCTGGGTCACACCTTCGGCCATGCCCTGGAGGCCGAGACGGGCTTCGGCGATAGACTCCTCCACGGGGAGGCCGTGGCCATCGGCCTCGGCCTCGCCTTCGAGCTCTCGGCGCGGCTCGGCCTTTGCGACCCGGACGACGCCGGGAGGGTGCGCCGCCACCTGGCCGCCGTCGGCCTACCGACGGGCTTGGGCGGGCTCGCCGATCCCTCGTGGTCGGCGGAATCCCTTTTCGCCCACATGGGCCACGACAAGAAAGCGCGGGACGGGGGCCTCACATTCGTGCTGGCGCGGGGCATCGGCCAGGCTTTCATAACCCGCGACGTGGACACCGGTGACGTCGGCGCCCTCCTCGAGGACGCCCTCGCCGCCTTGACAGACACCTAGGCAACGATCGAGACAAGACCATGTTGGTAACCTTTAGTGCTATTGGCATCCTGCTGCTTCTTTCCGCCTTCTTTTCGGGCTCCGAAACGGCGCTGACGGCCGCGTCGCGGCCACTGATGCACCAGCTCGAACGAGACGGCAACCGGCGCGCGGGCACGGTCAACCGCCTGTACGAAAAGAGGGACATGCTGATCGGGTCCATCCTGCTCGGCAACAACCTGGTCAACATCCTGGCCTCGGCGCTGGCCACCAGCATCATGATCGGCATGTACGGCGAGACGGGCATCGCATACGCCACCATCGCCATGACCCTGTTGATCCTGATTTTCGCCGAAATCCTGCCCAAGACTTACGCCTTCTACCACGCCGACAGGGCGGCCCTGGCCGTGGCCCCGCTGGTGAAGGGATGCGTCTACGTGCTGGCGCCGGTGACGGGCACCCTGCATTTCCTGGTGCAGGGAATCTTCAAGCTGTTCGGCATCAATTACCAGACCGGCAGGGCCGTCGGTTCCTCGGCCGAACTCCTGCGCGGGGCCATTGATCTCCACGCCGGGAAGGGGGAAGCCGTCGTCCGGGAACGGGCCATGCTGCGCAGCGTCCTCGACCTGGCCAACGTGGATGTGAGCGAGATCATGGTGCACCGCAAGAACGTGGTCATGATCGACGCCGACCTGCCGCCCGCTGTTCTGGCCGACGCCATCGACTTCGCCAAAGGCGTGGCCATCGACGTGGGCGTGCCATCCGTGGCCCGCGCTTGGAGACTGTCCTTGCTGCGCTACCGGTCGGAAGGCGCAGGCGATGACTGGAGCCACGGCAGTTGGGCGTCCGACATCCGCTGGGAGATCCTGTCTAGCTACGTTCTGTAGGGCTTGCGGGGCGCTTCCTGGTTGAATTTCACTGCTGCTGAGGCTGCCAAAATCCCCCTCGGTCCCCCTTTACGAAAGTGGGAAGCAAAAGTCCCCCTTTCGTAAAGGGGGATTTAGGGG
>JADFTO010000173.1 GCA_022560215.1 Pseudomonadota bacterium
GTCGTGCAGGCGGACATGGATCTCGGCAATGCGGTGGGGCTCGGTCGCGGTTTCGGCCTCGGCATTAAGCCGGGCCAGTTCTTGATCGGCGGCGAGCACGATTTCGATCAGGTTTTCGGGGCCGTCGGGCGCTTCCTGGCGGGTGATGCCGATGCGCCAGCGCGAGGGCACGGAGATGGTGCCGGAATCGGGCTCTATGGCGCCGGTCACCATGCCCAGAAGCGTCGTCTTGCCGGTGCCGTTGCGCCCGACGAAGCCGACCCGGTGGCCCGGATTGACGGTGACACTGGCGCCGTCGAACAACGTGCGCGGGCCGATGCGATAGGTGATCTGCTCGAGGCGAAGCATGGCCAGGCATGTATCACGCCCGGCGCCGCGCGTGAACCGCCTTCACGCTTGGCAACAAAGGGGGGGCGGATCAGGCAGGACATCACATTCCCCTGGACCAGCGCCCTTGGCAAACGCTGGCAAATCGGTGCGTCCGGATCGGCGGCACGAGGCCAATTGTCTTGACTTCCCGGCACCGGAGGCGCATTAGCGGCGCCAGCGACACACCTTTCTAGGTCGATTCGATTGATCCCCGGCCAGGTAACTGCTTAAGCGCTGGCCACGTTTCTTTCCGACATATGTGGGCGTTTCGTTAGACGGGCCTCTGCCATGGGCACGCCGCGTCGGCAATGCTTGCATCGTGCTTGCACGCCCTCGGTCCCGCACTCGGGGCGGAGGGTGATGACGATTTTATCGAGAAAGAAATACAAACCATGATCGATTTCGCGGGCCTCGAATTGGCCCAGCCCATCCTTCGCGCCATCGCGGACGAAGGCTACACGACCCCCACCCCCATCCAGGGCAAGTCCATCCCGCCGCTGCTCGAAGGGCGCGACCTGCTGGGCATCGCCCAGACCGGCACCGGCAAGACGGCCGCCTTCGCCCTGCCCCTGCTGCACCGCCTGGCGGAAGGAGCCGGCAAGCCCCATCGCCGCCAGCCGCGGGCGCTGATCCTGGCCCCGACCCGCGAACTGGCGGGCCAGATCGGCGACAGCCTGAGGACTTACGGCCGCCATTTGCACCTGCGCTCGGCCGTCGTCTTCGGCGGCACCCCCATCCGTCCCCAGATCCAGGCTTTGGCCCAAGGCGTCCACGTGCTGGTCGCCACCCCGGGGCGGCTTATCGACCTGATGAACCAGGGCCACGTGCGGCTTGATGCGGTCGAGGTCTTCATCCTCGACGAGGCGGACCGCATGCTCGACATGGGCTTCATCCGCGACGTGAAGAAGATTGCCGCCGCCCTGCCCGCACGCCGCCAGACGATGCTGTTCTCGGCCACCATGCCGAAATCGGTCCAGGGTCTGGCCGACGGGCTGCTCAGCGATCCGGTACGCATCGAGGCCGCCCCGGCGGCAACCACCGTCGAGGAGGTGGAGCAGCGGGTCCTTTTCGTGGCCAAGGAAAAGAAACGCGCCCTGCTCAGCGACCTGCTGAACGACGAGGGGATGGAGCGGGTGCTCATTTTCACCCGCACCAAACACGGCGCCAACCGCGTCGCCCGGCACCTGCACCAAAGCGGCATCCAATCGGACGCCATCCACGGCAACAAGGCCCAGAACGCCCGGCATCGGGCCCTCAGGAACTTCCGTTCCGGACACATCCGGGCGCTGGTGGCGACCGACATCGCGGCCCGCGGTATCGACGTCGAGGGCGTCACCCACGTCATCAATTTCGACTTGCCCAACGATCCCGAAAGCTACGTGCACCGCATCGGCCGCACGGCGCGCGCCGGGGCGTCCGGTATCGCCATTTCGTTCTGCGACTCGGGCGAGCGCGCCAACTTGCGCGACATCGAGAAGACCATCCGCCAGAGCCTGCCGGTGATCGAGGACCACCCCTACCACGCGGCCGAGATCGCCAACGACCCAGGCCCGGCCGAGCATCACGCCGGGCGGAAGAAGCGCCCGGGTCAGCGCCGCCGCAATTCCCGGCGCTCCTGGCGGTCACCAGGCAAGGCGGCGTAGCCCCCGAGGCAAGGCAACGGCAATGACTCGTGTCCCGATTGGATTCGCGGGTCATTGACTTCTCCGGAAAATTCTCTACATAGTCCCTCATACGTGTTGCATTTGTTTTGTGTTACCTAAATAACCGGTACGCCGATTAGCTTAGTTTTCCCCTGACAATGTGAACGTTAAATCGACCGCGCCGTCACATGGTGTGAGGTGTGGAATCAAGACTCCTGTTAGAGGAAATTAAGTATGGCTACTGGTACAGTAAAGTGGTTCAACCCGGTCAAGGGTTTCGGATTCATCGAGCCGGAAGACGGCTCAAAAGACGCTTTCGTCCACATTTCGGCCGTCGAGCGCGCCGGACTGACTACGCTTAACGAAGGGCAGAAGGTCTCCTATGAGCTTCAGCCCGGACAGAACGGCAAATCTTCCGCCGAGAACCTGTCCGTCATCGAATAACCACGCAAGGCGCCGCCTCCAACTCCCGTTGGGGGCGGCCGCCGCTCGCCGTCGGCGACGCGACCTTCAACGATCGCCTGGCGGACTGAAGGAGGTGGGCGGACCGATCCGCGTTCATTCCTTCGACAACAATAAATACGACATAAAATAAACGGCGCGATGCGCCGTGCCGTCGCCGACCTTGCGCACCAGCCTGCGGGCGGTCCCGCCCTGCGCTCCGGGACGAAAATTTCCGCCCGTGACGCCTCGAACTGAAGCAGAGGATTACCGAAATGTTGAAGTCAGTAAAATCGAGGGCCGAGGAACAGTTCGCCGCAACCCAGAAGAAAGACAAGCAGGCCCTGAAAGAAAAGGAAAAAGCGCGGCAGGAGAGAGCGGAACACACGGCGCGCCTGCGGGCGCTGCGCCTAGCCAAAGAGGCGGCCGACAAGGAAGCCGCCGAGAAGGAAGCCGCCGAGAAAGCGGCCGCCAAGAAAAAAAAGCCAGCGCGTTCGCCCCAGGCTAAACGAAGCTAATCGTAACGGCACGCAAAGCCCGCCAGGGCCCCGACATCGACGAACCGCAATCGCATCCGCCTCTACGCGGCGCTTCTGGAAGCGTTTGTTTCTTCGCCGCCATCGCGTTCTACATCCTCCCAACCCATGCCGTATGACCGCGGGGCGCGCGGGGTCTCCAAAGCTCTGCAATGTGGCCGTAAACAGACCCTCAGTTTTAGTCGTTGGCCCCGAGCAGGGATTGACAGACCGCGTCGGTGACTTCTTCGGTGGTGGCGTTCCCGCCGAGGTCCGGCGTCAACACGTCGCCTACCCGGGTGACCCGCTCTATGGCCGCCATCAGGCGGGCCGCGGCCCCGGCTTCGCCCAGGTGCTCCAGCATCAGGACGCCCGTCCAGAAGGACCCGATGGGATTGGCGATGCCTTTCCCTGTGATGTCGAAGGCAGACCCGTGGATGGGCTCGAACATGGACGGGAACCGCCCTTCGGGATTGAGGTTGGCCGTGGGCGCGATGCCGATGCTGCCCGTCAGCGCGGCGGCGAGATCGCTCAGGATGTCGGCGTGCAGGTTGGTGGCGACCACCACGTCGATGGTTTGGGGTTTGAGCACCATGCGCGTGGTCATGGCGTCCACCAATTCCTTGTCGCTGTCCACGTCCCCGTAATCCCCCTTCACCTCGGCATGGATGTCGTCCCACATCACCATGGCGTGGCGCTGGGCGTTGGACTTGGTGACCAGGGTGAGCTTCTTGCGCGGGCGTTGCCGGGCCAGCTCGAAGGCAAACCGCAGGATGCGCGTCACCCCGGTCCGGGTGAAGACGGAAACGTCCAGGCCCACCTCATGGGGCTGCGAGCGGTGGACCCGGCCGCCGGCACCCGAGTATTCGCCCTCGGTGTTCTCGCGCACGATCACCCAGTCCAGCTTATCGGGGCCGCAGCCTTCCAGGGGGCTCCGGATTCCCGGCAGCAGGCGCGCCGGCCTGACGTTGGCGTACTGGTCGAAGCCCTGGCAGATGGCGAGCCTGAGCCCCCAGAGGGTGACATGGTCCGGCACTCCGGGATCGCCGGCGGAGCCGAAATAGATGGCGTCGAAGCCGCGCAGCCTTTCCAGCCCGTCCTCGGCCATCATGCGCCCGTGCTGGCGGTAATAGTCCGAGCCCCAGGGGAAGCTTTCCACGTTCAGCTTCAGCCCGTCCTGGCGCTCCTCCAGGGCCCTGAAGACTTCTAAGCCGGCCGCGACGACTTCCGCCCCGATGCCGTCGCCGGGAATGGCGGCGATCCTGTATTCAGCCATGGAGAATCCTTTCCAGTTGACCCAGGTGTTCCCTGTAGGCCTTCCAGCGGCCGACGGAGCCGCCGTGGAGGGGCCGGCGCACCTGCCAGTTGCTGGCCGAGCGCACCCAGCGCTTGTTCTCGTGGAAGGCGAGGCAGGCGGCGTCCCAGGGCAGCCCCAGGGCCTCGATCAGGCGGCGGCTTTCTCCCTCCTGGTCGGCGATCAGGTCCTCGTAGCGGATTTCGTGGATGGGGTTCGGCAGCACCCCATGCCAGTGATCCATCAGCCGCGCCTCGGCCCTGAGATAATTCCCTAAGTCCCCGAGGCCGGTGCTCCAGGGGTGTGAGGCGACGAAGTTCTGGAAATAACACGACAGGCAGGTGTCCATGGCATCGCGGCGGCAATGCACGATGCGCGCTTTCGGAAACAGGCGGGCGATCAGGCCCAGATAGAGGAAATTGAACGGCGTCTTGTCGATGATCCGGGCGGAGTCCGGCGCCAGGGATCCCAGCCGCTCCATGTAGGCCCGGGCCAGGGCCTCGGGGTCTTCCAGGGCCTCCATGTTGCCGGGGTAATCGCCGGGAAGCCGGGAAACCATGTCGGCGATCCCGCCCACCTCTCCGGCGCCGAAGACGCCGTTGTGGGAGGCCGCGATCTGTTCCACCAGCGTGGTGCCCGAGCGCGGCATGCCGACGATGAACACGGGCCGCTCGTCCCCGAGGCCCTCGCGGCCTTCGAAAAACCCGGGCCTGAAGGCCTCGATGATCCGCTCCACCAGCCGGTCGTGATCATCGGCGTCGAAAACATGGCCCTCCGCGGCCAGGCTGGCGCGCCTGAGGTCGTTGCCGGAGCGGAAGTGGACGAAGGCGGCGTCCGCCTGCCCCCGGGCGTCGTAGTGTTCGCCGAGGGCGAAATGGAAATCGATGCGGTCGTTGCCGGCCAAGCCTTCGCCGGCCAGCCGGGCCTCGATGGCGGAGACTTTCTCGTCGTCCATAGGGGCGGCCCCGGACGAGGCCAGGTTGTAGACGGCCTGGGAAAGCTCCGGCTTCAACTCGGCGGCGCGGCGGAAGCAGTCCACCGCCTCGTCGAGGCGGGAGCCCGCCAGCAGCACCACGCCGAGGCCGTTCAGGGCGTCGGGCCAGTCGGGGGCCATCTCCAGGAGGCCGCGGTAGGCGGCCTCGGCGTCGGCAAAGCGGTCAAGGACGTAAAGGGCGCCCCCCAGGTTGACATGGGCCTCGGGGTATTTGGGCTTGAAGGTAATGGCCTGGCGGAAAGCGAGCACGGCGCCGCGCGCGTCGCCCGCGGCCATCAGCACGTTGCCCAGGTTGTTGTGGGCTTCGGCGTAGGCCGGGTTGATTTCGATGGCCCGGCCGATCAGTTCGATGGCCTCCGCATGGTCGTCTCTTTGATGCGAAGCCATGCCCAACAGGTGCAGGGCGTCGGCCTGATGGGGATTTGCCTTGAGAATTTTGCGGTAAATCGACGAGGCGATTCCGATCCGACCGG
>JADFTO010000174.1 GCA_022560215.1 Pseudomonadota bacterium
TGGTCCTGGCCGACATCAATGTCGGCGTTCTCTACATTTTTGCCATCTCCTCCATGGGGGTCTACGGAATCCTCATGGCGGGCTGGGCCAGCAACTCCAAGTACGCCTTCCTCGGCGCCCTGCGCTCGGCGGCGCAGATGGTGTCCTACGAGGTGTCCATGGGCTTCATGATCATCACCGTGTTGCTGTTGGTCGGGTCCTTGAACCTCACCGACATCGTCATGGCGCAGAAGGACATCTGGTTCGTCGTGCCCTTGTTCCCCATGGCGGTGATCTTCTTCGTCTCGACCCTGGCCGAGACCAACCGCCACCCCTTCGACCTGCCGGAGGCGGAAACCGAGCTGGTGGCCGGCTTCAACGTGGAATATTCGTCCATGACGTTCTCGCTCTTCTTCCTCGGCGAGTACGCCAACATGATCCTGATGTCGGCCATGACCGTGATCCTTTTCCTGGGCGGCTGGCTGCCGCCCGTGGACATGGCGCCCTTCAACTGGCTGCCGGGGCCGGTCTGGTTCGCGGCCAAGATCGCGCTCGTGCTGTTCGTCTTCCTGTGGGTGAGGGCGACCTTCCCGCGCTACCGCTATGACCAGCTCATGCGTCTCGGCTGGAAGGTCTTTTTGCCCATGTCCCTGGCCGCGGTGGCCATCGTGGCGGGCGTCCTGGTGGCCCTGGACGCGGCGCCGGTGATGGGCTGAAAGGGGAAGCCATGAGCTACTTTGCACGCGGCGTCAGGACAATCCTCTGGATCGATCTGCTGAAGGGCCTGGGCCTTACCCTGCGCTACATGTTCCGCCCCAAGGTGACCATCAACTACCCCTTCGAGAAGGGGCCCCTCAGCCCGCGCTTCCGGGGCGAGCACGCGCTCAGGCGCTATCCCAACGGCGAGGAGCGCTGCATCGCGTGCAAGCTGTGCGAGGCCATCTGCCCGGCCCAGGCCATCACCATCGAGGCCGAGCCGCGCGCCGACGGCAGCCGCCGCACCACGCGCTACGACATCGACATGCTCAAGTGCATCTATTGCGGCCTGTGCGAGGAAGCCTGCCCGGTGGACGCCATCGTCGAAGGCCCCAACTTCGAATACTCCACCGAAACCCGCGAGGAGCTGCTCTACGACAAGCAGAAGCTGCTCGCCAACGGCGACAGATGGGAAACGGAAATCGCCGAACGCCTCAGGGTCAACGCCCCGTATCGCTGACGGGGCATGAAAGGGGAGAGAAGGGAAAGGATGACGAGAATAATGGACACCCGGCGGCGGGGGAGGGGACGGTGATCGTCCAGGCGCTGGCCTTCTACCTGTTCGCGCTGACGACCGTGGCCGCGGGCGTGATGGTCATCACCGTGCGCAATCCCGTGCATTCGGTCCTCTTCCTGATCCTCGCCTTCTTCAATTCGGCGGGCTTGTTCGTGCTCCTGGGCGCCGAGTTCCTGGCCATGATCCTGGTCGTCGTCTACGTCGGCGCCGTGGCGGTGCTGTTCATGTTCGTGGTCATGATGCTCGACATCAACATCGTGGAACTGCGCCAGGGCTTCCTGGAATACCTGCCCATCGGGGGGATCATCGGCTTGATCCTGCTGGCGGAGCTCCTGGTGGTCACGGGCGGCTGGGCCCTGGCGCCGGAGGGGGCGAGCGTCGCCCTGGCGCCGGTGGCGGACGCGGTGAGCAACACCCATGCCCTGGGCGAGATTCTCTACACCCGCTACGTTTACCTGTTCCAGGCGGCCGGACTGGTGCTTCTGGTGGCCATGGTGGGCGCCATCGTGCTTACCCACCGCCGGCGCGACGGCGTGCGCAGGCAGAGGATCGCCGACCAGGTTGCGCGCCGGGTCGAGGACACGCTGGAGATCAGGAAAGTCGAGTCGGGGAAGGGGGTCTAGATGCTCGAGATCGGACTGTCCCATTACCTGACCGTGGCGGCGGTGCTCTTCGCGTTGGGAATCTTCGGCATATTCCTCAACCGCAAGAACGTCATCATCATCCTCATGTCCATCGAGCTGATCCTGCTCGCCGTCAACATCAACCTGGTGGCCTTCTCGGCCCAGTTGGGCGACCTGGTCGGGCAGGTCTTCGCGCTGTTCGTACTCACCGTGGCGGCGGCCGAGGCGGCCATAGGACTGGCGATCCTCATGGTCTACTTCCGCAACCGGGGCTCCATCGCGGTGGAAGACATCGACATCATGAAGGGTTGAGCATGTACGCCGCCACCGTCCTTTTGCCCCTTTTCGGCGCCATTGTCGCCGGGATTCTGGCCTTCGTCGATCCCCCCGGCAAGGAAGGGAAGGGGCGCGTGGACACGGCCGCCCAGTGGGTTACCTGCGGCGCCCTCATCGCGTCGGCCGCCACCGCCACGTATATTTTCTACGACGCGATCTTCCTCGGGAACACAGGCACCGTCGAGCTCTTCACCTGGATCGATTCGGGCGCCATGGAGGTGTCCTGGGCGGTGCGCGTGGACACCCTGACGGCCGTCATGCTGTTCGTGGTGAGCGTGGTTTCGGCGGTGATCCACGTCTATTCCATCGGCTACATGCATCTGGATCCGGGCATCCCGCGCTTCATGTCCTACATGAGCCTGTTCACCTTTTTCATGCTCATGCTGGTGTCGGCCGACAATCTGGTGCAGCTCTTCTTCGGCTGGGAGGGGGTGGGGCTGGCGTCCTACCTGCTGATCGGGTTCTGGTACGACAAGCCGGCGGCCAACGCCGCCGCCATCAAGGCTTTCATCGTCAACCGGGTGGGCGACTTCGGTTTCATCCTGGGCATCTTCGCCACCTTCATCCTGTTCCAGTCGGTGCATCTGGACACCATCTTCGCCGCCGCCCCGGCCAAGGCGGACGCCACTTTGCGCGTCTTCGGCGGCGAGTTCCACGCGCTCACCGTCATCAGCCTGCTGTTGTTCTTCGGGGCCATGGGAAAATCGGCCCAGTTGGGGCTGCACACCTGGCTGCCCGACGCCATGGAGGGCCCGACGCCCGTCTCGGCCCTGATCCACGCCGCCACCATGGTCACCGCCGGGGTCTTCATGGTGGCCCGGATGTCGCCGCTGTTCGAACAATCCGAGACGGCGCTGGCGGTGGTCACCGTGGTCGGCGCCTCCACCGCCATCTTCGCCGCCACCGTGGCCTGCGTGCAGAACGACATCAAGCGGGTGATCGCCTATTCCACCTGTTCGCAGCTCGGCTACATGTTCTTCGCCCTCGGGGTGTCGGCCTATTCGGCGGGCATCTTCCACCTCACCACCCACGCCTTTTTCAAGGCCCTCCTGTTCCTCGGCGCGGGCTCGGTGATCCACGCCATGTCCGACGAGCAGGACATGCGCAAGATGGGCGGCATCTGGCGGTCCATTCCGGTCACCTACGCGGTCATGTGGGTGGGCTCCCTCGCCCTCGTCGGCATCTGGCCGTTCGCCGGCTTCTATTCGAAGGACATCATTCTGGAGGCCGCCTACGGCGCCGGCTCGGCCGTCGGCGGCTACGCCTTCTGGCTGGGGATCGCCGCGGCCCTGCTCACCGCCTTCTATTCGGGGCGGCTTTTGTTCATGACCTTCCACGGCCAGTCCAGGGCCGACGAGAAGGTGATGGCCCACGTCCACGAGAGCCCCAAGGTGATGCTCATCCCGCTCCTCTTCCTGGCCGCCGGCGCCGCCTTCGCCGGCTATGTGGGATACGAGTCCTTCGTCGGCGCCGGGGCTGGGGAATTCTGGGGCGACGCCCTCTTCGTGCTGCCCTCCCATACGGCGCTGGAGGCGGCCCACAAGGTGCCGCTCTGGGTCAAGTATCTGCCTCTCGGCGTGGGTTTTGCCGGCCTCGCCGGGGCTTACGTGCTCTACATCCGCGTCCCCGCCCTGCCGGGGCTGCTGGCCGGGCGCTTCCGGGCGATTTATCTGTTCCTGCTCAACAAGTGGTACTTCGACGAACTTTACGACTTTCTGTTCGTGCGCCCGGCCTTCGTGCTGGGCCGGGGCCTGTGGAAGACCGGCGACGGGGCCCTGATCGACGGCGTCGGCCCCGACGGCGTGGCGGCGGCGACCCTGGGCCTGGCGCGCCGGGTGGCGCGGCTGCAAACCGGCTATCTCTATCACTACGCCTTCGCCATGATGACGGGCGTCGTCTTCCTCGTTTCCTGGTATCTGGTGATGGGGTGAGATGAGCAATTTTCCGATCCTCTCCCTGGTCACTTTCCTGCCCATGGTGGGCGCGATCTTCATCCTCACCATACGCGGCGAAGACGAGGTGGTGGCGCGCAACGCCCGCAACGTGGCGCTCTGGACCTCCATGATCACCTTCGTGCTGTCGCTCTTCATCTGGATCAACTTCGACACGACCACGGCCGACTTCCAGTTCGTTGAGCGCCTGGAATGGATGCCCGCCTTCAACATCTCCTACCACATGGGCGTGGATGGCATTTCCATGCTGTTCGTGCTGTTGGCGACGCTGCTAACGCCGATCTGCATCCTCGCCAGCTGGCAGACCATCACCGATCGGGTGCGCGAATACATGATCGCATTCCTGGTCATGGAAGGCATGATGGTGGGCACGTTTTCGGCCCTGGACCTGGTGCTTTTCTACATCTTCTACGAATCGGTCCTGATCCCGATGTTCCTGATCATCGGGGTCTGGGGCGGGCCCAGGCGGGTCTATTCGGCCTTCAAGTTCTTCCTTTACACCCTGGCCGGATCGGTGCTCATGCTGCTCGCCATCCTCACCATGTACTTCACGGCCGGCACCGCCGACATCCCGTCGCTGATGGCGTATTCGTTCCCCGAGGACATGCAGACCTGGCTGTGGCTGGCCTTCTTCGCCTCCTTCGCGGTGAAGTTGCCCATGTGGCCGGTGCACACCTGGCTGCCCGACGCCCATGTGGAGGCCCCGACGGCGGGATCGGTGATCCTGGCCGCCGTGCTCTTGAAGTTCGGCGGGTACGGATTCCTGCGCTTCTCGCTGCCCATGTTCCCCATCGCCAGTGTCGATTTTGCGCCCTTGATCTTCACCCTCAGCATCATCGCCGTGATCTATACCTCCCTCGTGGCCCTGGCCCAGGAGGACATGAAGAAGCTGATCGCCTATTCGTCGGTGGCGCACATGGGGTTCGTCACCGTCGGCACGTTCTCGTTCAACCTGCATGGAATTGAGGGGGCCATCTTCCAGATGCTCAGCCACGGGATCATTTCCGCCGCCTTGTTCCTGATCGTCGGCGTGGTCTACGACCGCATCCATTCCAGGGACATAGGGGACTACGGCGGCCTGGTCCACCGCATGCCGGTCTATGGTCTGGGCTTCATGGTGTTCATGCTGGCGTCGGTGGGCCTGCCGGGAACCGGCGGCTTCGTCGGCGAATTCCTGGTGCTGCTCGGCGCCTTCCAGGTCAACGCCTGGCTGGGGGCGCTGACGGCCACGGGCGTGATCCTGGGCGCGGTCTACATGCTCTATCTGTACCGCCGGGTCATCTACGGCAAGCTGACCAAGGAATCGTTGCGGGGCATCCTGGACCTGAGCCCGCGCGAGATCCTGGTGTTCGCGCCCCTGGTCGCGATTGTGATCTGGATGGGAATCTATCCGACGCCCTTCCTGGACGTCATGCACGTCTCGGTGAGCAACCTGATCCAGCCCTACGAAGCGGCCCGCGCCCTGGCCGAGGGCGCCACCCTGGCGGGACGCTGAGGAGATCGGATCATGACGCCAGTCCC
>JADFTO010000175.1 GCA_022560215.1 Pseudomonadota bacterium
CCAGCGGACCCGATACGACAAGACGGATGCAAGTTACGAGGCTACTTGGAATATCGCGGCAACAATCATTGCTCTACGCTAAATGTCCACAGACCCTAGGACCCAGCGGCTTTCTTTTCCGGGGCTTCCTCGTCGGTGTCGCGCAGGACGTATCCCTGTCCCCAGACCGTCTCGATGTAGTTGCCGCCGCCGGTGGCGGCGCTCAGCTTCTTGCGCAGCTTGCAGATGAAGACGTCGATGATCTTGAGCTCGGGCTCGTCCATGCCCCCGTAAAGGTGATTGAGGAATATCTCCTTGTTCAGGGTCGACCCCTTGCGCAGGGACAGCAATTCCAGGATGCCGTATTCCTTGCCCGTCAGATGGACCGGCTTGTCGTCCACCTCCACGGTGTGGGCGTCCAGGTTGATGCTCATCCTGCCGGTGCGGATGATGGACTGGGAATGCCCCTTGGAGCGCCTGACGATGGCCTGGATGCGGGCCAGCAGCTCGGCCTTGTCGAAGGGCTTGGTGAGATAGTCGTCGGCCCCGGTGACCAGCCCCTTGACCTTCTTTTCGGACTCGGTGAGGCCGGACAGGATGAGCACGGGAGTCTTGACCCGGGAATCGCGGAGCCTTCTCAGGACCTCGAGACCATCCATGTCGGGCAGCATCAGGTCCAGGATGATGATGTCGTAGTCGTAGAGCTTGCCGATTTCCAGGCCGTCTTCGCCGAGGTCGGCGATGTCGATCACCATGCCCTCGGATTCGAGCATCAGCCTGATGCCGTCGGCCGTTACCGCATCGTCCTCGACCAGGAGAACACGCATGGTGCAGCCTCCCGTTAACCTTTGTTAACAATAGGATCAGGGGGGGGCGGATTCAAGGCCGCTGGCGGCTTTACCAATCCTTAAATAAGTGGCCTTCAAAAACCATTGGATTTCAACAGGATAGAGATATTTTTCCCATCTCCGGTCAGCTTCGCAATAAGCCTGGGATAGCGCTGCCCTGCCCCCCTTAACCGGATCCGAATGTTTGGTTGGAGAAACTGGGCATCCGGGTCCTGGGAAGAAGGGGGGCAGGCCAACAACCGCCATGGATTCCTCATGGACTCATGAGGGAGCGAAATTGGGCAAATTTCCAGCTGCTTATGTCGATGTGCTCCCCAAGTTCCCTCCCTGGGAGGGAACCGCGCGTGGTGCACTTCCCGCATCATAAATTCGTTCAGTTGGGGCGCGTGATGACCTGCCCACAACGTCGGCATTGGACCGTGGAGGTTCCTCCCGCCGAACCGAACCCAAGGGTTGCGTCGATGATCTTGAAGTCGTGAAACCCCAGAAGGCAAAGCAGGCTACCAATTATCTTGGCCAATTTACCGGGAAGCTCGGTCATCTCTTTTCCTTCGTTTTACACTGCATCCGTTTCTTCATTTCTTTTTTGTCTTCGCGATGTTCATTATTTTCTTTCCTCGCTCAGAGGGGACTCCCGCCGGTTAAATCAGACTACTCGGCGTTTGATTTTATGTCACGTTCCGGATTGTCCTCCACCGGTATTTCGATGCAGGGGACACCGGGAAACGCTAACAGGCTGCTGAAAAACCGGCGGCAGCCGAGGTTTTTACGGGTTTTCCGAGAGCCGGCACGGCCGTCTCGCCTTTGGTCTCGCCGATGGGGTTGGTGGTGGATTTCTTCCCTCGGAGAAAGGTGGGTTTTGGGCGGATTCCGGGCGTCGTCACGTGGGCGCCTGCGCCAGCGGGCGCGGCAGGCCGCCGCTCGGATCATCGAATGGATGTGCCGGGATTCCGACATCACCACCCTTTCCAAACGTTCCGCCATTGTGCCTGCGTCCCGTTTCCGGCCGTCCAGGCCAACCTCGGCCTTCCCAACGGCGGGCCGGGTAGGATAAAACCCGCCTTGAGACACCAACCGGAGAGGGCCCCATGGCCGTCCAATACGTCTACGTGATGCGGGAGCTGACCAAGTCCTTCCCCGGCGGCCGAGAGGTCCTGAAGGGGATCACGCTCTCCTTCCTGCCCGGCGCCAAGATCGGCGTCCTCGGCCCCAACGGGGCGGGCAAGTCCACGCTGCTCAGGATCATGGACGGCCTGGATGCCGACTTCGGCGGCGAGGCCTGGGCGGCCGACGGCATCAGCGTCGGCTACCTGGCGCAGGAGCCCGAGCTGGACCCGGAGCTGGACGTGAAGGGCAACGTCATGGAATCCCTGAAAGAGACCCGTGACCTGCTCGACCGCTTCGACCAGATCAGCGCTCTTTTCGCCGAGCCCATGGACGATGACCGGATGAACGCCCTGCTCGCCGAACAGGGGGAGATCCAGGAGAGGATCGACGCCGCCAAGGGCTGGGAGCTGGAGCGCACCATCGAGGTGGCCATGGACGCGCTCCGCTGCCCGCCCGGCGACGCCGACGTGACCCTGCTGTCCGGCGGCGAGCGGCGCCGGGTGGCCCTTTGCCGGCTCCTGCTCGGCCGCCCCGGCATCCTGCTCCTGGACGAGCCCACCAACCACCTGGACGCGGAATCCGTGGCCTGGCTGGAACGCTTCCTGGCGGACTACGAGGGCATGGTCATGGTGGTCACCCACGACCGCTACTTCCTGGACAACGTGACCGGGTGGATCCTCGAATTGGACCGGGGCCGGGGCATCCCGTATGAGGGCAATTACCCGTCCTGGCTGGAGCAGAAGGAAAAACGCCTGGCCCAGGAGGAAAAGGAGGAAAGCGCCCGCCGGCGCACGCTGAGGAGTGAACTCGATTGGATACGCCTCTCGCCCAGGGCCCGTCAGGCCAAGGGCAAGGCGCGGATCACCGCCTACGACGCGCTCCTGGCCGAGGCCCGCGAGCGCCGCCCGGGCGCCGCCGAGATCGTCATACCGCCGGGGCCGAGGCTGGGGGACAAGGTGATAGAGGCCAGCGGGCTGACCAAGGGATACGGCGACATGCTGCTGATGGAGGACCTGGACTTCATCCTGCCGCCGGGCGCCATCGTCGGCGTCATCGGCCCCAACGGCGCCGGCAAGACCACGCTCTTCCGCATGATCACCGGCGAGGAGAAGCCCGACGGCGGCAGCCTAAGCCTCGGGGACACGGTCCAACTCGGCTACGTGGACCAGTCCAGGGATGCGCTCGATTCGTCCAAAAGCGTCTGGGAGGAGATCAGCGGCGGCCTGGACGAGATCAAGCTGGCGGAACGGTCCATGCAGAGCCGGGCCTACGTGGCCCAGTTCAACTTCAGGGGCGCGGACCAGCAGAAGAAGGTGGGCCAGCTTTCCGGCGGCGAGCGCAACCGGGTGCACCTGGCCAAGATGCTGAAGTCGGGGGCCAACGTGCTGCTCCTGGACGAGCCCACCAACGACCTGGACGTGGAAACATTGAGGGCGCTGGAGGCCGCCTTGCTCGACTTCGCCGGCTGCGCCCTGTTGATCAGCCACGACCGCTGGTTCCTGGACCGCCTGGCCACCCACATCATCGCCTTCGAGGGCATGAGCCAGGTGGTCTGGTTCCAGGGCAATTACGCCGATTACGAGGCCGACCGCCGGCGCCGCCTGGGCGAGGCGGCGGACCAGCCCCACCGCATCAAGTACAAGCCCCTGAGGCGGGACTAGGGCGATTTAAATGGAATCGCCCTAGCCCAGCTTTTCCCGCCCATCGGGGGGCTGGTGGTCCAGTTAACGAGAGGCAAAGGATGAATATTTTCCTCCTGACCGGGAAAGATCCGAGTGACGAGGAGAACCCGGAAAAGACATGGATCGTTGTCGCCGAGCGCGAGGTGGATGCACGCAAACTCTTGCCGGGACACTTCGAGGTCTATGAGGTCGAGGCCCGCTCCGGAGATTTGGGCGGGATGCCGGGCGTCATCGGGTGGATGGGGAAGCCCCTTAACTGATCGGGTTTGCGCGACGGTGTTTTCTCCACATGTTTCCGCCTCGCCGTCCACCGCTGCCCACGTTCCAGCGAACCGATCCGCGGCCCCGGGCCCGGCGTCAACGGGATCGGTTTTATTCATTGTCGGTCCCTTTAGGTGATATAATCGCTGCCGCGACCTAGCCGTGACTACCGAAGTGGCCCAGAAACACTTTACCCACCGGCATGTCCAACTCGATCCCCGGTGGGTGTGCGGCGTCTGACCACCGAACCCTGATCGCGAAGTGTGCCCCGTCAATGACCAAAGAAGAACTGCTGGCATTCTCTGGAACGATCATCGAGCAACATCCCAACGGGATGTTCAGGGTGAAGCTCGAAAACGATCAGGAGATCATCGCCACCCTGAAGGGGAAAATAAGGAGATTCCGCTTCCGCATTATGGTCGGGGACCGGGTGGAGGTCGAGGTCACGCCCTATGACCTGACCAAGGGGCGGATCAACTTCTGGCACAGGTAAGAATTACCCAGCGAGTTACGCCATCTCACGCCAGTCCCGCCTGCCCTTGCACTTCGGGCAAATGCGCTCGCCGATGTGTTCCGACATGAACCTCCTCCCGCATTTGAGACATTTGCGGAATTTCGGATCAGGCGGGTGTTCCGGTTCGGGTTTGAGCTTGGACTTGGACTCGCGTTTCATGATCTGTTTCAGCCGCCGTCTCTACCGGCAAGGGGCGAATTGATGGTATCGGTGCAGAGTTGATAGCAGATCGTGCCCACGAATAGGACCCGAAAAGCGTAATTCCTGACGACGATGAAACGGATACGGTCCTGGCGTCAGCCGACGACATTTCGCCGGGCCGCATGGCGAACCCCGGTTCGGGAGTCGGGGAACCGGGCGAGCTTGACCAGAGAGCCGGAATTAGACAACACCTTAACTGCGCCGCCAAACTGTCCGACGAAGGGGGAGCACCTCACTATCGCTGGGTCAGCCTGAACTCGATGCGCCGGTTGCGGCGATAGGCGATTTCGTCGTCGCGCAGGTCCAGCGGCTGATATTCGGCAAAGCCCGCCGCGGCGAGTCGTTCGGGGGGAACGCCCTGGCCGATAAGAAATTTGACCACCGAGATGGCGCGCGCGCTCGCCAACTCCCAATTCGACCCGAATCGGGAAGTACTGATCGGAACGGGGTCGGTGTGACCGTCAACCCGCAGGATCCAGTTGACCTCACTTGGTATCATTTTCGCAACATCCTGCAGCGTTGTGGCCATGCTTTTGAGCGTAGCTTGGCCAGCGGGGTCGAGTTCAGCCGTGCTCGAGGCGAACAAGACCTCAGACTGAAAGACAAAGCGATCACCTGCGATCCGAATATCCGGGTGCTCGCCCAACGCCTCCCGTAGGCGACCGAAAAACTCCGAGCGGTACCTGGAAAACTCCTGGACCTTCTCTCTTAAGGCGACTTCAAGCCGTTGTTCCAACTGGGTCACCTTTTTTGCGAGCTTTGTTCGCGCTTTCTGTATGGCCGCCTGATCCCCGTGTCACGTCGCCCGGATTCTACCCGATTGAAAGCACGGGAAGGCATTTTTAGAGGTGCCCTTGATTTTTGCACCCATCGAAACAAGGGCATCAATTAAATCGTCTCTAAAGGTACAGCTCGACGAGACTCTGCTTATACAAGCTGGTAGGCGATTATTCTGTCGAAATAACCTGCGCCCGTCGTCGCTGAAGATACTCGGGGTTCGGAGCTCCCTCTACAGGTATACTTAGTTTCTGCCCGTCGTATGGTTCAAACTGGCTTCGTAGTGCTAGGTCATCCCCAATTTTGTTCGAG
>JADFTO010000012.1 GCA_022560215.1 Pseudomonadota bacterium
GGAACCCGCGGGATGCGTGCTCCGCGGGCTGCGGCGGGCCGATCTCGACCCGGTCGGCGCCGCCGTGGTGCTGGGGGCGGGGAGCATGGGGCTCCTTCACCTGCTGGTCCTGGGCGCGGTCTATCCGGGCGTCGCGGTGACGGTCGTCGATCCGGTGGCGGAAAGGCGCGCGCTGGCGGAAAAGCTCGGCGCTTCCGAGGCTACGGCGCCCGGGCCCGAGGCCCTCGATGCCGTGCTCTCCTCCACTAAGGGCTTCGGCGCCGATGCCGTCTTCGACACGGTCGGCGGCGAGAGCACCCTGGAGGACGGCCTCGACCTGACCCGCCGGGGGGGAACCGTCGTCCTCTTCGCCCACGCGCCCGAGCAGGCGAAAGCGGGATTCAACCTGAATTCGGTGTTCAAGTTCGAGCGCCGGATATTGGGAACCTATTCGGCGGCCTTGAAGGAACAGGCCGAGATCTTCGAGTTGGTCGGCAACGGCGATTTGGATCCATCTTGCCTGGTCACCCACAAAATGCCCCTCGACGATTTCGAGCAGGGCGTCTCGCTGGTCAGGAAACGCCAGGCCCTGAAGGTCCTGTTCACGCCTTCCAGGGAGGCATCAAGCGCGTAGTGGACATCCCAAGGACAATGCAGGCGGCGGTGCTGCTGGGACCCGAGCGCATCGAAATCCAGGAACTCCCCGTGCCCCGGCCCGGCCCCGGCGAGATACTGCTCAGCGTCGAGGCCGCCACGACGTGCGGCACCGATGTCAAGGTCTACCGGCTGGGCGGCCATCCCCGCATGCTCCGGGCGCCCGCCCTGTTCGGCCACGAAATGGCGGGACGGGTCGCCGCCGCCGGGGCCGGGGTGACGGAATTTGCCCTGGGCGATCCGGTGGTGGTCGCCAACTCCGCGCCCTGTCTCGCCTGCGGACCATGCAAGATGGGCCGTGAAAACCTGTGCGAGGACCTGCAATACCTGAATGGCGCCTTCGCGGAATTTCTCCTGGTGCCCGAGCGTTTCGTCCGCCTAAACACCCACCCGATCCCCAACGGCCTGTCCTTCGCCAGGGCCGCCCTGACGGAACCCTTGGGCTGCGTCCTCCACGGCATCGATGCCTGCGACCTGCAACGATACGGCCAGGGGGTGGAAATCCTGGTTTTCGGCGCCGGTCCCATCGGCCTCCTGTTCACGGCCGCCCTGGCGGCGGACGGGCATCGGGTCATCCTGGCGGACCCCAATCCGGGCCGCCTGGAGACCGGCAAGGCGCTGGGCGCCGCCGACACCATCGAGATCGCCAGGGGCGGCGGCCAGGCTGACGCGGCGCGCGCCAGGACCGAGGACGGAAAGGGCGCCTGGGTGGCCATCGACGCCACCGGCGTACCTGAGGTCTGGTCGGACGCCATCGCCTCTCTCAGGCCCGGGGGGCTGGCCAATCTCTTCGGCGGCTGCGCACCCGGCGCCACCATTCTCCTCGACGCCGCCCTGGTTCATTACGGCGAACTCACCATCAAGGGCGCCTACCACCACCGGCCAGATTCAATCCGCAAGGCGCTGAAGCTGCTCTCCGGCCCCGGCCTCGAGGCCGACCTCCTGCTTAGCGGCGAGAAGCCGATCGAGGGCGTCGAAGAGGCCCTCCGCAGCATGATGCGCAAGGAGGCCCTGAAAGTGGTGATCAGGAAGCAGGCGGGGGGATGAGCGCCCGCCGAACTCGGGGACAGGGACCGCCGTTTACCCTTTGTTGATTATCGGCCGATAGGGTGGCATCCGGATAAGGAGCGCCAGAATGGCTGAAGTCCTTGGAATTACTGCGTTCTTGATGGCCTTCGGGGCGATCGCGTTGGGTTCCGAAGCCCTGCGCCGGGCATCAAACCCCGCCGACGGGCCGACCAGGGCCGACCTCAGCGACCTCAAGATCGCCCTCCTGGAGACCGAGAATGCGCTGGCCAAACGCCTGCACGAGCAGGAGAAGGTGATCCGCATCCTCAAGAACGTGATCGCCGACGACAGGAACCGGGAGCCGGCCATCCCCGCCGGCGGCGAAAACTACGTGCCCTCCCAATACCGCGAGCGGAACGCCGCCTGACCGCCCATCGGCGCCTCCTTAAGGAGCCCACCGGCGAGTCCTCTGCATAATTTGTGGATAAATTCCGGTTCCCTTCAAAATCTCTAGGTATTTCAAGGCCCTGGTCTTGTGGATAACTTTGCCCACAAGACGCCCTTGGAACCCACTATGTATAATCCGCATTTCCCAAATGAACCCATGATTTAACGACAGCGCCGTCCGGCTCCGGCTTCACGCCCTGGCCTGCAATTTCGCCGACTCCATGCGGACGTTGGCCTTGCCGAAGGAGGTGGAGCACTGGTCGCTGAGCAGGCTGCGGGAGAAGCTGGTCAGGATCGGTGCCAAAGTGGTCCGCCCATGGCCGGTACGTCACCTTCCAATTGGCCGGGGTGGCGGTGCCGAGGAAACTGTGGCCGTCGGATTCCAGAGGAGGAAAGACATTCCAACGGCGGTGCAATTTGGGTATAGTGACTATGGAACATAAGGTTACTTGGGAAATATGGGGTTAGGTAAACATTCTTTAGTTGGAACGGCAAATGAACAAGGAAAATGAAAATCAAGAAGGCGTCTCTCGTAGAACCTTTCTTTCAGGTGCGGCTGCCGTTGGCTCCGGATTGTTGGTAGCCGAATTGGGCGCGCCCTCTGCCCAAGCCGCCACTTCGCTTTCCGCAAGCCAATTAGCAAATCTGCCGCGCGTGAGGCAGAAATTGGTTGCGCCGCCATTTGCGCCCGAACATGACCAGGTTGCCAAGGGCGGCCCAAAGGTGGTCGAAATTCGATTGGTCATTGATGAAAAAATTATGGTTCTCGACGATGACGGCGCCGAGATCTGGGCGTTGACATTTAATGGTTCGGTTCCCGGTCCATTAATTGTTGTGCATGAGGGCGACTACGTCGAAGTGACGCTGGTCAACCCCGACACGAGCGCCATGGAACACAACATCGATTTCCACGCCGCCACCGGCGCTCTTGGCGGCGGTGCGTTGACGCTTGTTTCACCCGGCGAAGAAGCCGTATTGCGCTTTAAGGCGACCAAGCCTGGCGTTTTTGTTTATCACTGCGCTCCCGGTGGCGTGATGATCCCATACCATGTCGTCCATGGCATGAACGGCGCCATCATGGTTTTGCCGCGCGATGGCCTCAAAGGAAAAGATGGCAAGCCCATTCATTATGATCGGATTTATTATATTGGCGAACAGGATTACTACTTGTCTAAAGATGATGACGGAGAATACAAAAAATACGAAAGCGCCGGCGAAGACTACGCCGATTCATTGGAGGTCATGGCTACTCTGACGCCTAGCCATATTGTATTCAATGGCGCGGTTGGAGCACTGACGGGGGACAATGCCCTAAAGGCGAAAGTTGGCGAAACGGTTATGATTATTCATTCCCAGGCCAATCACGATACGCGTCCGCATCTTATCGGTGGGCACGGCGATAACGTCTGGTCCACAGGTTCATTTTCCGACGATCCGCAAACGGGGCTGGAAACTTGGTTTATCGCGGGCGGCGCCGCGGGCGCGGCGACCTATACGTTTAAACAGCCGGGGGTCTACGCTTACGTCAACCACAACCTGATTGAGGCTGTCCTTAAAGGTGCATTGGCTCTCTTTAAGGTCGATGGCGTTTGGGACAACGATCTGATGATGCAAGTCAAAAAGCCAAGCCCTATTCGATAGGCCTGGCCTGAAAATATCAAGATCAAGTTGTTGTCCAGAAATGTCTTGTTGAAGGCGTTAACGGATCAGGAGTTTTCGGTGAAATTTACAAATATAATTTCCCTTTGCGTGGCGGGCGTCGTCTTTATCACGGGATCCGTAGCCATGGCAGCAGGCGATATTGCCAGGGGCAAAAAAATCGCTAAAAAATGCATTGCTTGCCACACATTGGAGAAAGGTGGAAAAACCAAACTTGGACCCAACCTGTTCGGTATCTTCGGCAGTCCGGTCGCTTCCGTAAAAGGGTACAAGTATTCGAAAGCCATGGCGGCGTCGGGAATTATCTGGAACGAAGCGGCTTTCACCGAATTTTTGACCAAACCGAAAAAATTCGTAAAAGGCACGAAGATGAGCTTCGCTGGCCTCAAGAATGCGAAGCAAAGAGCGGATCTGGTCGCCTATTTCAAATCTTTGACGGATGCCGCGCCAGTTTCGGCCCAGATGGTCCCGGGCGACGCGGCTGAGGGTAAAATCGTTGCAATCAATCAATGCAAAGTCTGCCATAGCTTCGAGAAGGGTGGAAAAATTATTTTTGGCCCGAATTTATTTGGCGTTTATGGTAAACCCGCAGGTGCCGTTAAGGGATATAACTATTCGAAAGCCTTGTTGGGGTCGGGTCTTACTTGGACTGACGCAACCCTGATCGAGTTTTTGGCCAATCCGGAGCAATTTATCAAAGGCACCAAGGCAAGATTTCCTGGCGTAAAAAGCGCCAAAAAGAGAGCCGACCTTATCGCTTATTTAAAAACCTTAAAATAGTCTGCTCTTAAAGAGTCCGAAAAGTATCCGTTCTGGCAAAATTGCCTTAGCATGATTTTGGTCATGGCAAGGTGGGTGAGTGCGGTTGCGGTTCTGGCCTTTGGCCATTTGAGCTATTGTCAATAGATATTGAAGCGGCCCGCCGCTTGGGTCATGTATAGGGACGCTTGACCCGGCGCGTTCCCGACGCGTCGGGTTATCCAATCGGCGGCCCGCTGGCCGCCCCTAAAGCTGAGGACTCAAAAACCAATGAGAAACGAATCGGCGGCCAGCCGGGACCTGGCCTATCAAGTGCGCGGCTATTCGGACCTAAAGGGGCGCCGGGAACCCCTGGTCATCGTCCGCGGCGACGGCATCCATGTCATCGACCAAGACGGCAAGTCCTACATCGAGGGCCTGGCGGGCCTTTGGTGCACGGCGCTCGGCTTCGGCGAGGAACGGCTGGCCGAGGCCGCGGACAAGCAGATGCGCCGGCTTCCCAACTATCACGGTTTCGGCAACGTGGTCCCGGAGATCACCGTCGATCTGGCGGAAAAGCTGATCGGGCTGGCGCCAGTGCCTATGTCCAAGGTGCTGTTCACCAACTCCGGCTCGGAAGCCAACGACCTGGCGATCAAGCTGATCTGGTACGTCAACAACGCCCTCGGGCGGCCGCGGAAAAAGAAGCTCGTGTCCCGCCTCAAGGGCTATCACGGGGTCACCGTGGCCTCGGGCAGCCTCACCGGCCTGCCCCATATCCACGCCGATTTCGACCTGCCAATGGCGGGCGTCCTGCACGCGGACTGCCCCCATTACTACCACTACGGCGAAGATGGAGAATCGGAGGAGGATTTCGCCACCCGATGCGCCGAAAACCTGGACAAGCTGATCGTCGGTGAAGGGCCAGACACGGTCGCCGCCTTTTTCGCCGAACCGGTCATGTGCGCGGGCGGGGTCATCCCACCGCCTGCCACCTACTTCGAGAAGGTCCAGGAGGTGCTGGCAAAGCATGACGTGATGCTCGTCGCCGACGAGGTGATCTGCGGCTTCGGGCGCACCGGCAACATGTGGGGAAGCCAGACCTACGGCCTTAAACCCGACATGATGGTCACCGGCAAGGCCCTGTCGTCGGGCTACCTGCCCATCTCGGCGTTGATGGTGTCCGAGCCCATATACGAGGCCATGGTGCTGGAAAGCGAGAAGCTGGGGCTCTTCGGCCACGGCTCCACCTACGCGGGCCATCCGGTGGCCGCCGCCGTGGCGCTCGAGACCATCGCCATCTTCGAAGAGCGGGACATCGTCGGCAAGGCCAGGGATCTTGCCCCCGCCTTCCAGGAAGCCTTGGCCGGATTCGCGGACCATCCCCTGGTGGGGGAGGCCCGGGGCGTCGGCCTGGTCGGGGGCCTGGAGTTGGTCAAGGACAAGGAAAAGCGGGAGGTTTTCGATCCCATCGGCCCGGTGGGCGCCTACTGCAAGGACCGGGCCCAGGACCACGGCCTGCTGATCCGGGCCATAGGCGACGTCATCGCCGTCTGCCCGCCCCTGGTGATCGAAGGACCCGAGGTCGCGGAACTGTTCGCCCGCCTGGGCCGCGCCCTGGACGACACCGCCGCCTGGGCGGCGGACGAGGGGCTGATTTGAGCCCTTCCCGTCCCCCCGCACAACCGGCACGGATTCGGAAGGTGGCCTTGAAAGTGAAAAAAGAGTAGAAAAAGAGTAGATTATGGGCCGGGGGTATCCTGCCAGAGGACGCCTTTCCTGGGAAACGCCTTCATGGACTACCAAGAATTTTTCGAAAATAAAATAGCCGCCCTGAAAACCGAAGGCCGCTACCGCATCTTCGCCGATCTGGAACGCCACGCGGGCGCTTTCCCCAAGGCCAGGGTCCGCCGCGACGGCAAGATCAAGGATATCACCATCTGGTGTTCCAACGATTACATGGGCATGGGCCAAAACCCCTCGACCCTGGCCGCCATGCACGAGGCCATCGACCTCTGCGGCGCCGGCGCCGGCGGCACCCGGAACATCTCGGGCACCAATCATTTCCACGTCCTCCTGGAAAACGAGCTGGCCGACCTTCACCGGACCGAGGCGGCCCTGATCTTCGGTTCCGGGTGGGTCGCCAACTTGACCACGCTTTCCACGTTGGGGCGCATGATCCCGGACTGCGTGTTCGTTTCCGACGAGAAGAACCACAACTCCATGATCGAGGGGATCATCCATTCCAGGGCCGAGAAGAAGATCTTCAAGCACAACGACGTCGCCCACCTGGACCGCTGCCTGGGCGAGATCGAGCCCGACCGGCCCAAGCTTGTGGCCTTCGAATCGGTCTATTCCATGGACGGCGACATCTCGCCCATCGGGGAAATCTGCGACATCGCCGAAAAGTACGGCGCCATGACCTTCCTCGACGAAGTTCACGCGGTAGGCATGTACGGGCCCACCGGCGCCGGGGTCGCCGAGCGCGACGGCCACATGCACCGCATCACGGTGATCCAGGGAACCCTGGCCAAGGCGTTCGGCGTGGTCGGCGGATACATCGCCGGGACCGCGGCCATGTGCGACTTCATCCGCTCCTACGGGACCGGGTTCATCTTCTCGACCGCCATGCCGCCGCCCGTCGCCGCCGCGGCCCGGGCCAGCGTGCGCTACTTGAAGGAGCACAACGAGCTCCGGGAAAGACACCAGGAACGGGCGGCGACCCTGAAGCGGCGGCTGAGGGAGATCAACATTCCCGTCATGCCATCGGTCAGCCATATCGTGCCGGTGCTCGTCGGCGATCCGGTGCTGTGCAAGCAGGCCAGCGACTTCCTGATGGACAGCCATGACATCTATGTCCAGTCCATCAACTACCCCACCGTGGCCCGCGGGACCGAACGCCTGCGCTTCACGCCTTCGCCCCTTCACACCGACGCCGACATGGATCACCTGGTCGAATCCCTGGCCAAGGCGTGGAACCGCCTGGGCCTGAAGGCCGCGGCCTGAGCGGCCGGGAGAACCCATAAGGAAGCTTGGGAAATGTACGCCGACAACACATTGACGCCGAAGGAAGCGGTCAGGCTCTGCGCCCTCGGCACCCTGGCGTCGGGCCCCATGGCCTACAGCGGGCTCGCCGACGCCATCCGCCACTTCGTCGACCGCATCTTAGGGCCCTCCCTGGACGTCATGGGGGCTTCCGTGGAGCTGCTCAAATACGAGGGCCTGATCGAAAGTGCGGGCGAGCAGCTGGCCATCACCGGGGCCGGGCGCGAAGAGCTGCGCCAACTGCTGACCACCAACGTCCGCAGCGCGGCGACGGACCTCAACAAGCTGGTCTTCGCGCTCAAGTTCCGTTTTCTCCACCTGCTCGAGGAAGACGACCGGCGCGCCCAGGCCGACATCCTGGTCGAGGCCGCCGAGAACGAGTTGGCGCGCCTGGACGACTTGCGCCAGCACCACGCCGGCGACGAGGGTTACCTCATCCCCTGGCTGGACCATGACATCCAACTGCTGGAATCCCGCCTTTCCTGGCTCAAGGACTTCCGCGGAACCCTCTAGCCACTGATAGCCACTCAACGTCCCTCCCCACCTGATACCAGCGGCCCTTAAGAAGGACCGCTGGGCGTTCATTGCCTGAGCAGGCTCACGGCGCATAAGCGCCGGCGCGCGGTCGCGCTTGCCAAAGGGCGATGAGTCAAGCTCAACGCCCTTTGGTATGAATCCAAGCCTTGCCGGCGGCGCGGGCGGGCCCCATGAGCGCCGGGAAACCGGCGCAATCCGGTTTCAAGGGCGGCGGCGCAATCGAAACGTCGTAACAAAACGGGCAAGTAAAATGTAATAATCGTTTAATTTTTTCAAATAATCCCCCGTTCATTTAATAATAACCATATTTGGATAAGGATTGACCGGGGGAGGCCGTGTCCCCCCATCGAGGAAGACGGATCATGTCTGTATTTTCCGCCCGCGATTATGACGGCCACGAGCAAGTGGTCTTCGGATCCGATGAAGACTCCGGCCTCAAGTGCATCATCGCCATTCATAATACCGTCCGCGGCCCGGCGCTCGGCGGTTGCCGCATGTGGGATTACGCCACCGAGGACGAAGCCCTGACCGACGCCCTCAGGCTGTCCAGGGGAATGACCTACAAGGCGGCCGTGGCCGGCCTGCCCTATGGGGGCGGCAAGGCGGTCATCATGGGGGATTCGAAAACCCGGAAGACCGATGCGCTCCTTCGCGCCTACGGCAGGTTCGTGGACTCCCTCGGCGGGCGGTACATCACGGCCGAGGACGTGGGCACCACGGTCGGGGACATGGACGTGGTGCGCGAAACCACCCGTTTCGCCCGCGGGTTCACCGACGGCACGGGCAATCCTTCCCCGGCGACCGCCTACGGCGTCTTCCTGGCCATCCGGGGGGCCGTCGAACACAAGATGGGAACCAGCGACCTTTCCGGGCTGCGGGTGGCCGTGCAGGGCCTGGGCAACGTGGGATACCGCCTTTCGGCCTACCTGGCCGAGGCGGGCGCCCGGCTGTTCGTCACCGACGTCAGGCCCGAAGCCGTCGAGCGCGCCGTCCGGGACTTCGCGGCCGTCGCGGTGGCGGGGGGCGAGATATACGGCCTGGACGTGGACGTCTTCGCCCCCTGCGCGCTGGGCGCCGTCATCAACGACGAAACCGTGCCCACCCTCGGCGCCGCCATCGTGGCGGGAGCCGCCAACAACCAGCTGGCCGAGGACCGCCACGGCGAGGCGCTGAGGCGCCGTGGCATCCTGTACGCGCCGGACTACGTGGCCAACGCGGGCGGCCTCATGGACATCGCCTACGAGGATTCAGAGAACATCATGGAACACGTGGGCAAAATCCACCGGACCTTGAAGCTGATCTTCGCCCGCGCCGAAGTGGAAGGGGTCGCCACCAACGCCGTCGCCGACCGCATGGCGGAGGAGATGCTCGGCGCCAGCGACCCCATCGCGGCCTGACGTCCCCACTCGGCGGCTAGAGTGATTCCATTTACGTGGAAAATGCTCAAGCCGGTTCAGGATAGTTTGTCGACAACCCGTCTCAGGCCCTCGAGGAGCTTGGCGCCCGTATCGCCCCCGTCGCCCTTCAGGCGATCGGTCAAAACCAGTTTCAGGGCTTCGACATGGAGTTTTATGGCATCGATCTCGGCGGCACCGGCCCGGTCCTTTTCCTCGATGAACCTGCACAGGCTGTCACCGATGGCGGTCAACAGGCCATAATCGAAACTGCCGCCCTGACCCTTGATGTCATGGGATATCTGGAAGATGGTGCGCAAGGATTCCTTCTGCTCCGCCGTTCCGGCCTTCAGGCCGTCTAAGGCCCGCTGGAGCGAACTCAGGTCCTTCTTGGCCCAGTGGACGAATTCGCCGCCCATGGCGGCCACGACGGCCTCGGCCCGTTCCAGGACCTTCTCGTCCACCCCGCCCGGCATGCCGGCCTTGACCTTGTGCTTGAGGGTATCGGGCGGCGTGATTACCTCAACCTTCGGATCATCGCCCATCGTTTTCTTCCGTCAGGAGACCTGAGGAACGGTCGCCGGCCAAGAGACTGCCTCTAGAAAATCTAGAATGGCAAATCCCGGCGCTTCGAGTCAATCACGGGCACCGCTACAGCAAGCCCAGCGCCCGCAGTTCCGCGGCCATGTCCAAGGGCATCCCATGGAAGGCGTCTCCGCTTGTCCGGGCGTCGGGTGGCGCCTTTTCGTCCGCGAGATAACGCCAACCCTGGAAGGGCCTGAAGGCCATGAGTTCCGTCCTGACGAGGTTTTTATCGAGCACCAGGGCGCATGACGGGCGGCCCTCGGCGTCCGTCAGCTCGTCGAAGGCGGCGATGCCCTGACGGACCCGGATGAACCCCTTGATCACCCAATAGATGGAGCCGCCTGCGGTGAGTTCTCCCGCCCGCCTCGGCCTGTTGCGGGTGACATGGCGGAGCCTGGGTTCCTCGCCCCGCCTCCGCGCTCGTTCCAGGCGGCGGGCCTGGATTTCGCCGAGATGGGCCACGTCCCGGACGCCGACGGCCAGCTTGACCAGATGAATGCTCATGGGCGCAAAAAGTCCTGTAGGGAATATAGCGCGCCGGCGCACCCGTGCCTAACGTTCCCCTTCCCGCAATGTCTGGTCATAATCGTGCTTGGAGGCCCGGCGCTCCTCTCCCCCGTGTTCCACGAGCCGGCGGCGGCGGTCGGGCCCGAAAAATCCCTCCGTGCGGATGAAGGGACGCGGATGCTCGATCACGGCGCAAATGCGCAAATACAGGAGCTTGGCGGAAATGGGCTTGACCAGGTATTCCGACACGCCCACGTCCCTGGCTTCCAGGATATGGTGCAAATCCGAATAAGCCGAAACCATGATGATGGGGATGTAGGGATCGATGCCCTCTTCTCCGGCGCGGATCCTGCGGGTCAGCTCCACCCCGTCCATGGGCTCCATGCGATAATCGACGAAAACGATGTCTGGATCGAACTCCCTGAATATCTTGAGGGCTTCGGCGCCGTCTTGGGCCTCGGCGAAACGTCTGACGCCCATGGCCCGGAACACGCTCTTCATGAGCAGCCGCATGGGTTGACAGTCATCGACTAGGAGAAAGCCGAGTTCGGATACGTCGTAGTTGATCATCGATTCCGGGCCTCGACCGATTGCGCATCAGGGTCCTTCATACCTTCAAAGTATTCTAAGGCGTTTAACGAAGAATTATTATCCCTTGTTTGCCGCCGGAATCCACCCGGCGGCGCCTGGGCCCTGACCAAGGAATCCCATCCCCGTCATGGTTGAAGAATTTTCCGCTGTCCCGGGGCCCGGCGCCGGCGATCACCCGGCGCAGCCCCGAGACGCTTAGCGGGGTACGATCCGGACGAGGTTAGTGATGGGGTTTACAGGGCGGTGACGGGAAGGAAACGGGGACGGCCCGCCGCGCAATTGGACCGCGCCCTTGGATTGGGCTTGGAAGGCCGACGCCAGAGGGATGGAAAAGATGCAGGCCAAATCATTGGCTGACCTCGTGAAAATGGTGGCGACGGTGGAACTCCAGTAGGGGAATACCCATAGAGTGTCCGGGGGTTGCCCCGATATTCCCCCTTTTCCGGCGATGTTAGGGTCCTTCCCCTGAGCAACGAGGACATCAGGCTCGCCATCGCCAAGGGCTGTGACGCCATCAGCAAGTCGGAGTTGATGCCGCCCTGGGGTGAGGTGTTCTCGGAAAAGGGAATCGACGAACTGGTTCTCTATCTGAGGCAACTGTGTGGGTGCGAAGGGAACTGAAAGCCCGAGGCAATTCCATTAATCCTTAGAGAAAAAGACAGCGCGAGCAGTATCAATCCTCCCGCCGCACGAGAACACCCTAAGATGGCCCCGACCGTCTCCTATGAACTCTATTCCTACAGGAACGGGAACTGGATGGTCGATTCCATCCATGACGACAAGCAATTGGCCATCCATCAGGCCCACCTTCTCCTCAATGGCCGCCACCACAATTCCGTCAGGGTCATGGAGGAAAGCTACGACGAGGCCACCGACTACACCAAGTCCAAGGTCGTCTTCTCCAGGAAAAAAACGACTTGAAGCCGAAGTCCACCTACAAGAAGCCCGAGGTGGAGAAGAAAGCCAGGCCGGACAGCAGGAAAAAGAAGAAAAAGAAGAAAAAGAAAGCGTCCTCGGGCAGCAACACGCTCATCAAGCTCACCTTCAGCCTCGGCGGGATCGCGTTGGGGCTGATCTCCCTCCTCTTTTTCCTGATTCTGTCTCTAGAATAGGCATTGGAAAGACTGACAGGGGATTTAGGGGCCGGGGCAATCACGGCCAACGCCGCCCATTTTGCCGCATCGGCCGATTTCACGGCAACGCCGAGTTGGACCTGAAACCGTGCATCGGCTTCTTCGCCTTCTATCTCGTCACGCCGTAATTTGAGACGTTGTTGCCTTCGGGGTTAGCTCGCAAAGAGTTTTTTGCCCGATGCCCCGCATCGCGCCGCACGGCGCGCCTGGCGGAGCGACTCGCCACATGTCATCAGAGGGGGTCAATATTATCCAGATAGACTCTTAGGCCTCACAACAATAGCCATGCCGCCAGCCCGAGGAAGGTGAAAAATCCGATCACGTCGGTCATGGTGGTGAGAAAGACCCCCGAGGCGATGGCCGGGTCCTTGCCCGCGCGTTCGAGGACGATGGGAATGGTGGTGCCGGCGAGCCCGGCCACCACCATGTTGACGATCATGGCCATGGCGAGGACCACGGCGAGGGTCGGGTCGGCGAACCAAAGCCAGGCGACGAGCCCTGTGATGACGGCGAAGAGGATGCCGTTGAACCCGCCCACGATGAGCTCCTTGCCGATCACCCTGAGGGCGTTGGTGGACGTGAGCTCCTTGGTGGCGAGCGCGCGCACCGCCACCGTCATGGTCTGGGTCCCGGCGTTGCCCCCCATGGAGGCGACGATGGGCATGAGCACCGCCAGGGCCACCATCTGCTCGATGGTGGCCTCGAAAAGGCCGATGGTCGCCGATGCCAGGATGGCGGTGGCCAGGTTCACCAGAAGCCAGGGGAACCGCGAGCGCATGGTGTCCACCGCGGCGCTGTAGAGGTCGTCCACGGGCACGCCGCCCAGGTGCATGATGTCTTCCTCGTGCTCCTCGTGGATGACGTCGACCACGTCATCGACCGTGATCGCGCCCACCAGACGCCCGCCTTCGTCCACCACCGGGGCCGAGACCAGGTCGCGCTGGCGGAAGAGGAAGGCCACGTCCTCCTGGTCGGTGGCCACCGGGATCAGTTTCATCTCGGTCTCCATGATGTCGGTAACACCGATGGGACGTTTCGTCCTCAAAAGCCGGCTCAAGGGAATGGAGCCCAGCGGCCGATGGCGGGGATCGACCACGAAGATGTCGTAGAAAACCTCCGGCAGGCCTTCGCTGTCGGCGCGCATGAAGTCGATGGTCCGGCCCACGGTCCAGTACGCGGGCACGCTCACCAATTCGCGCTGCATGAGGCGCCCGGCGCTGTCGTCGGGGTAGGCGAGCCCTTCCTCGATGAGGGCGCGCTCGG
Organism: Pseudomonadota bacterium; assembly: GCA_022560215.1. Taxonomy (GTDB): domain Bacteria; phylum Pseudomonadota; class Alphaproteobacteria; order Rhodospirillales; family 2-02-FULL-58-16; genus JADFTO01. The sequence goes on from JADFTO010000012.1 coordinate 13,541, forward strand.
CGCCCGGAATGGCGTCCAGGACCCTTCGCCGCTCTTCCCCATCGAGTTCCTCGATGATGTGGAAGGCGTCGTCGCTCTCCAGGCCGGCGACGGCGGTGGCCAGGTCGTCCGGCCCCATATGGTCGATGATTTCGTCGCGCACGGTGTCGTCCAGCTCGGAAAGGACGTCGGCGTCGAAATCGTCGGCGATGACGTCGAGCAGCGCCGTCCGCTCGTCCGGGCTCAAGCGCTCCAGGAGGTCGGCCACGTCGGCGTAATGCAGGGGTTGAATGAGGTCCCGGACGCGCCCGGCCCGGCCTTCGGCCAGCGCCCGGACCACGCCGCCGGCGAGATCGGCGTCGAGATCGTAGACGGCTTCCTCGGGCGCGTCTTCCGGGGCGGCGGGGTCGGTCACCATGCCCGGCTCCTTTGGAGCGCTATGGAACGAGGCCCGTCGTGGCGGGCCTCGGGATTTGGTGCGGTCGAGAAGACTCGAACTTCCACGGGGTCACCCCCACAGCGACCTCAACGCTGCGCGTCTACCAATTCCGCCACGACCGCTTTTTTCCTAGCGACGACTCGAGGGCTTGCCGTCAGGCTGGAAATAGCAAATCCTAGGCGCCCTTTCAAGCACGGGGGTAAGCGCGTGGTGGAATGGCTGGCCAGCGGCAATCCGGTGGACTATCGCGACGCGGTCGCCTTCATGGAACGCCGGGTGGCGGAAATCCGCGCAGGACTCGCGCCCGATGCGGTGTGGCTGCTGGAACACCCGTCCCTCTACACGGCCGGCACCAGCGCCGGGGACGGCGAGCTGCTGGACCCCGGCCGCTTCCCCGTCTTCCGCACCGGCCGCGGGGGCCGCTACACCTACCACGGCCCGGGACAGCGGGTGGCCTACGTGATGGTCGACCTCAGGCGCCGGGGCAACGACCTGCGCGCCTTCGTCGGCGACCTGGAAGCCTGGCTGATCGCCACCCTGGCCCGCTTCGGGGTCAGGGGCGAGCGGCGCCAGGGGCGGGTCGGCATCTGGGTCGCGGGCGGGGGACCTGAGAAGAAGATCGCCGCCATCGGCGTCCGGGTCCGCCACTGGATCACCTACCATGGGGTGTCGCTCAACGTGGACCCTGATCTGGAGCATTTCTCGGGCATCGTGCCCTGCGGCATATCGGGCTACGGGGTGACGTCGCTGAAGGACCAGGGCGTGGGCGCTTCCATGGACGACGTGGACCAGGCCCTGAAGGAGGCCTTCGAGCCCATCTTCGGAGCTGGGTGAAAGGGGGCCGGTTTACTTGGGATCGACCACCGCCGGCACCTTGCCCCGGCGTCTCTTGACGGGCAACGTGGAGGACGGATCGGGATAGTCGAAGGTCAGCTTGCCGTCCTTGACCCCGACCACCACGGAGCCGCCCTTGGCGAGCTTGCCGAAGAGCAGTTCCTCGGCCAGGGGCTTCTTCACGTGTTCCTGGATGACGCGGGCCAGGGGCCGGGCGCCGAAGGTCTTGTGGTAGCCCTTGGTGGCCAGCCACTCGCGGGCGGCCTCGTTGAGCTCGATGGTCACGTCGCGGTCGTCAAGCTGGACCTCCAGCTCCATGACGAACTTGTCGACGACGCGGCTGACCACCGCCGGCGACAGGTTGGAGAACGCGATGACCGCGTCCAGGCGGTTGCGGAACTCGGGCGAGAAGGTGCGCTCGATGGCTTCGGTGTCGTCGCCGGTGCGCTCCTCGCGCTCGAAGCCGAGGGCCGGCTTGCTCAGTTCGGTGGAGCCGGCGTTGGTGGTCATGATGATGATGATGTTGCGGAAGCTGACGGCCTTGCCGTTATGGTCGGTCAGGGTCCCGTGGTCCATCACCTGCAGGAGGATGCTGAAGAGGTCCGGGTGCGCCTTCTCGATCTCGTCGAGGAGCAGCACGGCGTGGGGCTGCTGGTCGACGGCGTCGGTGAGCAGGCCCCCCTGCTCGAAACCGACGTAGCCCGGCGGCGCCCCGATCAGGCGCGAGACGCTGTGGCGCTCCATGTACTCGGACATGTCGAATCTGATCAGGTCCACGCCGAGGGTGCGCGAGAGCTGGCGCGCCACTTCCGTCTTGCCGACGCCGGTGGGACCCGAGAACAGGTAGCTGCCGATGGGCTTGTCCGGCTCGCGCAGGCCGGCGCGGGACAGCTTGATGGCGGTGGCCAGGGCGGAGATGGCCTTGTCCTGGCCGAAGACCATGGTCTTGATGTCGCGCTCCAGGTTGCGCAGCACCTCGCGGTCGTCCACCGAGACGCTTTTCTGGGGGATGCGGGCGATCATGGCGACCACCTTCTCCACGTCCTTGACCGAGACCGTCTTGCGCCGCTTGTTGGCGGGCACCAGCATGCGCGAGGCGCCCACCTCGTCGATCACGTCGATGGCCTTGTCGGGCAGATTGCGGTCGTTGATGTAGCGCTCCGACAACTCCACGGCGGTGCGCAGGGACTCGGCGGTGTAGCGGACCTTGTGGTGTTCCTCGTAATAGGGCTTGAGGCCGCGCAGAATCTTGACCGTGTCCTCGACCGAGGGCTCGTAGATGTCGATTTTCTGGAACCTGCGCACCAGGGCCCGGTCCTTCTCGAAGTAGTTCCGGTATTCCTTGTAGGTGGTGGAGCCCATGCAGCGCAGCTTGCCGTCGGCCAGGGAGGGCTTCAGGATGTTGGAGGCGTCCATGGAGCCGCCGCTGGTGGCGCCGGCGCCGATCACCGTGTGGATCTCGTCGATGAACAGGATGGCGCCCGGCTCGTCTTCCAGCTCGGAGATGACGTTTTTCAGGCGTTCCTCGAAGTCGCCCCGGTAGCGGGTGCCGGCGAGCAGGGTCCCCATGTCGAGGGAGTAGATGGTGGAATCGGCGAGCACGTCGGGAACCTCGCCCATGAAGATGCGCCGGGCCAGGCCCTCGGCGATGGCGGTCTTGCCGACGCCGGCGTCGCCGACGTAGAGCGGGTTGTTCTTGGTCCGCCGGCAGAGGATCTGGATGGTGCGATCGATTTCCGCCTGCCGGCCGATCAGGGGGTCGATGCGGCCTTCGGCCGCCTTCTTGTTGAGGTTGACGCAGTAGGCCTCGACCGCCTCGTTGCCGGACCTCACCACTTCGTCGCCATCGGCGTCGTCGTCGGCGCCCTCTACGGTGCGCTCCCGCGACCTGCCGGGCACCTTGGCGATGCCGTGGGAGATGTAGTTGACGGCGTCCAGCCGCGACATGTCATGGACCTGCAGGAAGTAGACGGCGTGGGATTCCCGTTCCGAGAACAGGGCGACCAGGAGATTGGCCCCGGTCACTTCCTCGCGGCCCGAAGACTGCACATGGATGACGGCGCGCTGGACCACGCGCTGAAAGCCCGCCGTGGCCTTGGGCTCGGACGTTTGCGCCCCGTCCAGGGGGACGAGCTCGGATTCGATGAATTCGGACAGGTTCCGGCGCAGCTCGTCCAGGTCGACGCCGCAGGCGCGGAGCACGGCCACCGCGTCCTGGTCATCGGTGAGGGCCAGCAACAGGTGCTCGAGGGTGGCGTACTCGTGCCGGCGCTCGGTGGCCAGGGCCAGGGCCCGGTGCAGGGTCTGCTCGAGATTGCGCGACAACATGCCTAGTCCTCCCCCCTGTCCTTTTCGAGTGTGCATTGTAAGGGATGCTGATTCTTGCGGGCAATGCCGATTACCTGGGCGACCTTCGATTCGGCGACTTCATAGGTAAAGACTCCGCACACCCCGATCCCGCGCTGATGGACGTGAAGCATGATGCGGGTCGCCTCCTGCAGGTCCATGCGGAAGACCTGTTCGAGGACCCCGATGACGAATTCCATGGGGGTGTAGTCGTCATTGAGCATCAGCACCTTGTACATGGACGGCTTCTTGGTTTTCGGCCGTTCCTTGACGTCGATGCCGGGGGTGGTGTGATCGCTTGTCCGCCTGTCGCTTGTCATCTTTCGTCACTGCCAGGGGTTTGAGTATGCCCCTATGACCCAATTGCTACCGAATAAAGTGGCTAAACAGTGACACAACCGCAAAATATAGACAACGATATTCTTGTCGACGGGACGTCCTCGATCCCCATGCCCGGAGGGGGCGCGGGGCTTGGCCGCCGGCGATATTTTGGCGCAATCGGGCGTCATAATCAACCGTGCCAATGAGCGCCACGCCGAAAGGGATAAAAAAACGCGCCCGGCGAGCCAGCCGCCGGGCGCGCGTTGTTCGTTCGCATACGGGTCAGACGGCCACGGACTTGGAGAGCCTGTCCATGGCGGCGTTGACGCGGGCGTTGACCGGCTTGGCGGCTTCCTCGGCCAGCTTCACCGACATGTCGGAAAGCTTGCGGCTATCGGCCACCAGGACGTCATAGTTCTTGGCTACCAGGCCGGACTGCACCTCGGCCAGCTCCTTGACGGACTTGCAGCCGAGAAGCGCCTTGGTGGCGGCGACGTTCTGCTCGACGGAGGCCTGGGCCAGATCGAACCAGACCTTGTTGAATTCCTGGACGCCCTTGGCCAGGATGGTCGAGGATTCCATTACGGCTTCCACGGTGTCCTTGGCGAAGGCAACCACCTCCTCGTAGCCCTGGAAGGCGTCGGCGCCGGCCTTGACGGCGGCGTCCGCCTGCTTGGCGGCGGTCGCGGTATTTTTCCTGGTCGTCATTTTACTCTCTCCATTCAAAGCGAAGGCATCGGCGATAACACCTCGGCGATCATTCGATTGATGTGTCTGTCCTTCAGTTGCCCCGACAGCATGCTGCAGTGCAACATAGGAATTCGATATAGTCCCCTAACAGGCCCCTGTCAAGGCGACTTTTGTGCATTGCAATATCCGAGAGAAATGATTACCAAGTCATTGTTCAAATTAGTGTTTTTTCATGCCGTCGGTTCGGCTTAGTAAATTTCTTCGCAAGCGCGTCACAAATCCCGGCGGCGTCCGCCACCGGATTGGGGACCGCCGGCGGGCTCCCGGCCTCGGCGTTAACCAATTTTTATCAACAGATCGGCTAAGAACATATCGAGTGAAGGCTCATGCAAGGGCCGAGTGGCCATAGGACGTGTACAAATTCTTTGAGAAATCAGGCGAATTCTGGCTAAACTCGCGACCAACAACCAACGGCGGTAAAATGGGGACCGAGAAAGGAACCCGCCCGGGAGCGGGCGGGCGCATGGCGCGAACGGGGCTGGCGGCGTTGCTGCTGTCGGCGGCTTTCCTGCTTGCCCTCGCCGCCACGCCGGTCCACGCCAAGTACGCGTCTCTGGTCATGGACGCCGAAACCGGGCGCGTGCTCCACGCGGTCAACGCCGACACCCGCAACTATCCGGCCTCCCTCACCAAGATGATGACGCTCTATCTGGTCTTCGAGGCCTTGGACAAGGGCCGCCTGTCCCTGGACCTCGGATTGGATGTGTCCGCCCGCGCCGCCAGGCAGCCGGCGTCGCGGCTGGGGCTCGGCAAGGGGACGACCATATCGGTCGGCGACGCCATCCTGGCCCTGGTCACCAAGTCGGCCAACGACGTGGCCACGGTGATCGCCGAACACTTCAGCGGCAGCGAGCGCCGGTTCGCCCTGGTCATGACGGCCAAGGCCCGCCGCCTGGGCATGAGCCGGACCACGTTTCGCAACGCCTCGGGCCTGCCCCACCGGGGGCAGCTGAGCACGGCCAGGGACATGGCGATCCTGGCCCGGCGCCTGCTCACCGATTTCCCCCAGTATTACCATTACTTCTCCACGGACACCTTTCGCTACGACGGCGTCTCCCACCGCAACCACAACAAGCTGCTGGCCAGTTACGAAGGCACGGACGGCATCAAGACCGGCTATATACGGGCGTCGGGCTTCAACCTGGTGGCGTCCGCCAAGCGCGGCGGCGGGCGGCTGATCGGCGTCGTCTTCGGCGGCGACTCGCCCGGGGCCCGGGACCGCCACATGGCCAAGCTCCTGGACAAGGGATTCCGCAAGCTGAACCCGGCGCCCAAACAGGCGAAGCGCCTGCCCCCGCCCCTACCCGCCGGCGGGAAATCCGGCGACCAATGGGGAATCCAGGTCGGCGCCTACAAGAGCTATTCCCCGGCCTACGCCATCGCCGTCAAGGCCCGGGCCCAGGCCCCCGCCTACCTGGAGGGCGGCCGCATCCGGGTCGTCCCCTCGCGCAACGGCAAGCGCAGGCCCCTCTACCGGGCGCGCATCCTGGGCCTGAGCAAGCGCCAGGCGTACCGGGCCTGCCGCGTCCTCGAGAAGCGCAACATGTCGTGCATGGAGCTCAAGCAGCGCATCCAGCTGGCCCAGGCCGGCGGCTAGACCTCTCGATCCCCACACCTACGTGATCTTCTGAAACCGTCGAGGCGGCGAAGCCGCGCGGCCGTCCGCGGTTAACATTCCAGGCGGGTTTTGGTGTATCCTGGCCGCCTTGGGAAGGACGCCATGAATTCCGAAAGCGACGTCCTGATCGTCATCGACGTGCAGAACGATTTCTGCGCCGGCGGGGCGCTGGCCGTGCCCGGCGGCGAGGCCGTCGTCGAGCTGGCCAACCGTCTCGGCCGGCGTTTCGCCAACGTGGTATTGACCCAGGATTGGCACCCGGCGGGGCACCTGTCCTTCGCCTCGTCGCACGAGGGCAAGGCCCCCTTCGAGACCACGGACATGCCCTACGGGCCCCAGGTGCTGTGGCCCGACCACTGCGTCCAGGGCTCGGCAGGCGCTGCCTTTCACCGAAACCTGGACATTCCCCACGCGGCCCTGGTCGTGCGCAAGGGGTTCCGCCTCGAGATAGATTCCTATTCCGCCTTCTTCGAGAACGACCACGCGACGGCGACCGGCCTCGGCGGCTATTTGCGCGAGCGCGGCCTGAGCCGGGTATACCTCAGCGGCCTGGCCACCGATTTCTGCGTCCAGTTTTCGGCCCTGGACGCCCGCGAACAAGGCTTCGAGACCACCGTCATCGAGGACGCCTGCCGCGCCGGCGACAACGAGGAGATCGACGACAGGTATCTCAAGAAACTCCGGGGCGAGGTCTACCGGGTCGAAACCGATGATGGAACCAAGGCGAGGATGCTGAACCTCGACGGCATGAGGGAAAGGCTCTACCGGTTCCTGGCCGAGAAGTTCGTCTAGAGCGGTTCAGGATTGATAGGAATCAATTTGATGGGAGCAGATCGGTTCATCCGGGCAGGCGCGGCGCGCCCAGCGATGCCGCAGCATCGGGCAAGCGTTGCAACGCACCCGGGGGACCGATCTGCCCCACCGGAGGCCGCCTTCTTTTGCCCCGTGGCGTCGTTACGCCCCTCATCCGATGCGCAAGCATCGCCTTTCG
>JADFTO010000176.1 GCA_022560215.1 Pseudomonadota bacterium
TGCGGACGGCGGAATAGCCGATGTCGAGCTACCCCAAGGGGTGAAGCTGGCACCACCTGTCCCCGCGCCTCATGGCCACATGGGCGTCGTGGATGCCCCACATCTCCCAGGACTCGTCGGTGTGCGGCGCCAGCGCGAAAGTGACGGGACTGGTGCCGACGATGGCGATTTTCAATTTATCCATAAAAGAAAAAGGGGAGACGGTTTCCCGCCTCCCCCCAGGTTGGCGTCCTCAGGTGGTCGCCAGGGACGGTGAGTTGAGGCTGGCGACGGGCCCCCAGAGCGTGGAGGTGAGCCCGCGAAGCGTGACCGTTTCGTCCACGCCGTTGAACTCGATCTTGCGGTTCGAGCCGTCGAAGAAGACGGTGGTCGAGGCCAGCAGGACCGTGTTGATGGTCGTGGTCCCGGCGTCGTTGTAAAGCGTGACCGTGGACCCCACCACGGGATCATCGAGGATGTAGGTCGCCGCCGCCGTGGACGTGATCCTGTGGGTCCCGAAGGCCCTCAGGTTGGTGCCCGTGGAGGCGGTGAACACCGGCGCCTCGTAAGACAGGGGCGTCAGTTCGATGTCGTCGGTGGTCACGGTCATGGTGTAGAGGGCGGACGAATCAGTTGCCTCGATGAACACCACGTCGCCGGTCTGGCACTGTTCGTCGAAGGAATCGAAGTATCCGTCGGCGAGAACGGTGGCCATGGAATCGGATGACGTTGTGTACTTGTAGAGCTTCTCGGCGTTGCCGTCGGCCCAGAGGACCATGTTGCTTGCGCTGAATGCCATTTTTCAAGCCCTCCTTAAGTGGGAATCGCCGCGGTGTCGTTGGAGTGCATCTCCACGACGCCGCCCGATTCGATGAGACAGGCGCCGCCGCTCATCATGTGGTTGACGAAATGCGCCGCCCGGTCGCCGTGCCAGGTAATGTCGGCGCCGACCATCCGGCCCTCTATGCCGGCCAGCGCCTGGGACCCGTAGCCCAGCGCCTGGCGGTGATACACCAGGTTCTTGGCCGTGGTCGTGCCCTTGCCGGAAAGCCCGGTGTGCTGCATCCAGTGGACGCCGAGCCAGGTGCGCGGCTCCGCCCCCTTGAGATAGGGCAGGTCGGTGCCGCCGATGAAGTCCGACGAGGCGAACTCGGTGATGGTCATGGCCTGGGACCAGGCCCGGGGCGTCAACAGCGCGAAGCGGTTGCCGTCGCGGGGCACGTCGTTGTCGTCCAGGGCCTCGACGGCCTGCAGAAGCAGGGCGCGGGTGATGGCCCCGGTGCTCACCACCGCCGTGGTCGTGGTGGTGTCGGCCGCGGTCAGGATCTGGTCGTCCACCTTGCGCCCCAAAGCCCAGGCGCCGCCGCGGGCGATGGATTCCCTCTCGTCGTGGCCGACCTTGAACTCGTCCAGCTTGTCCACCCAGTCCCCGGCGTAGAAATCGCTGAGCGTGCATTCCATGGCCGTGTGGGACTGGTTCATGGGCGTGATGGTGCCGTGACGGGCCTTGGTGGTGGCCACGCCCGTGCCGATCACCTGGAAGGTGGTGGTCGAGCCCTTGACGTTGGGCTTCTGGCGGACGGTCTGGTAGAGGAACGACCCCGTCCGCTGGAAGACGTCGTGAACTTCGCGCTCGTACTGCTTGACGAAGCTCGTGGTGACTGAAGTGCTCATTGCTCTTCACCCTTTCGTTTGTTGAAGTTTCGGGTTGGGAGCACTCCTCTGAGTGGGCCGGATGGGCGCGGGCGCGGACGGCCCTTGTCGGGGGGCCGCGCCCAGTTAAACCCAGCCGGGTTACTAAGGCGTGCGATGAGGCGGGCGCCGGGTCGCGAAAAGCGGTGGGCCGGACACCCGCGGATGGTGGCAGTTGAAAATCGGCCCATCGGTGGGCCGGATATCACTCAAAAAAATGTGCAGGGACGAACCGACTCCCTTAAAAACCTAAACCTTGCGCCCGTCCGCGCCGACGACGGGGTTCGAGCCGTAGAGCGCGTCGTAGAGGCCCTTCAGCTCCGCCTGGGTCTCGCCCGATCTGTACTTCTGGCGAAGGGCGGGATCGTCGCTCATGTTCCAGGAATGGATATCGTCGATCCGTTCCTGGGCGGTCTGGCGGGGATTGCCTTCCGGGGCCAGATGCGCCCCGTCCTCGGCCATGCGCCGGCCGACGCACGCCATCAGGCGCAGGAACGACGGGTGCCGGCCGAGCTTGACGCCGTCCACCACCGCCGTCTCCATCAGGCGCGCGAAGCCGCCGCCGTCGTCGAATTCCCTGACGGCCCGGCGGGCGATCTCGGTGTTGCGGTCCAGGTCCGGGCCCCACTCCCTGGCCAGCTGGGCTTCCGCCGTCTGGCGGAAATTGGCGTCCGCCCTGGCCAGGGTCTGCTCCACGTCCGCGACCATGGCGGAGTAGGAATCGACGGCCGCCTGCACGGCGCCCGGCGTGGCGCCCGCTTTGTGCATCTCCTTCAGGAAACCGCCAAGGCGGGCCCGGGCGCCCTCGTCCAGTTGCTGGGACGAGTCCCCTGGCAGGGCCACGTCGTAGCCTTCCGGGGTGTCCGGCACACCCAGCTTGCGGCGGAAGTCCGTTATCTCGTGTGCGGAAGCGTCCTTGCCCGGAGGGACGATGGCGTTGGACAGCTTGCGGCGGAAGTTGAGGGCGGCCTCCGCCAGGTGGGCGGGAGACGTGAACCTGTCGGCGAACTCGCGGGTTTTCCTGTCCCCTATGCCGTCGCGCCAGTCGGCGGCCCCGGCCTCGGCGGCTTGCCCTGAGGCACCCCCCTCCCCTCCGGCATCGGAATCCTTCGCATCCTCAGGTGCGCTTATCTCCGCCATGTCTGTCACTCTCCTATTTCTGAAATGGCCCGGGCTGGGCGCTGGTTTAGAATCTGATCCAGCAACGCCCGCGCCATCAGGGAATCGGCCTCACCACTGGAATCACGGGCGAGGCCGGCCGGGTAGTGGCCCGCCAGGGCCAGCGCCCACTTTGTGGCTCGGATTTCAGGTGCCAGCGAGCCAGCTAACGAATTGCATTTCCGCCGTCAGTTGTATGAATCGTACTGGGACTGGTCGTGCACCCAAGGTGTTTCGTCGTCCCAGAAGAAGAGGCCGCAGGCGGGATGATCGGGCTCCGGGTATTCGCAGGTCACGGATACGTCATTGGTCCAGGCCGCCAGGCGCCATTCCTTTCCTTTGGGTTTAAAATAATAAATTGACGGAAAGAATGAATGCTCCACTAATTGTTTACAAACAGATGGGCTAAAGCACGATCGTTTTGCAACCCGGACCTCTATGGTAGCGAGATTAAACCAGGGCTTGTTTCGTAACCGGTTGGGCGTCCGATCAGTCGTGATGGGAAGGACCTCGATGATCTTATAATCGAAAATATTGGGCTGGGCATCGCCCTCGAAACGCATCCCTTCCACGCCCAGCAGCGCGCAGAGTTCGGGCCTCTCCAAGGCATAGCAGGCGATCCATGTCTCAACGGCGCAGATGGGGTCCGAGACATCGCCGATGCAATGGCTGTCAATGCGGCCCTCGGTAATGCGCTTGTAGGACTCGGCATCGGCGAGAGCCATTCCCGAGAGAATACCCGCGGCGAGAATTCCCAAGATAATCCGGCGCATCGCCCGCCGTTTGAAATAGCAAAATCCCCGGTTCATTTCTTCCCGATCAGCAGGTCGGTGGGGTCGATCAGCTTTCCGTCCTTGCGGACCTCGTAATGGACATGGGGCATCATCTTCGGCCCGTGCTTCACGCGGACGTCTTGCGCCGGCCCCAGGGGAGCGCCCCTCTTGACCGGCGCGCCTACTTTAAGGGCAGTGTTGTCCATGTAGAACATCTTAACCGTGAAACCCTCCCATTTGCCAGTTCCCTTAATATGAGTAGAAAGCAGGCCCCGGTTGTCCTTATCTCCGTAAACTATACCTTTTCGGCTTACCACGCCGTCAATGGGCGCGGGGACCATCTGGCCCGGATTTGCGGTGATGTCCACGCCCTTGTGAAGCCCATGTGTGCGCTTCGACCGAAAATTGCCGTCGCCTATCCCATCCGAGCGGAGCACGCCGCCTTCCGGAATTGAAAACCTGGGCTCCTCGCCGGCCTCAGGATCGGGTTTCCGGGGATCGCCATCGGATCGCTCCGGGGCGTTTTTCGCATCAGTCGTTGACACATCCTTCTTCCGTTGGGCCTGCTGGGCGGACTGAACGGTCCGTTCCAGCTCCCGTTCCGTCTCCCCGCCGGGTCCCATCAAGCCGTCCTCACGCAGGCCATGCTTGGACTGGAAGTCCGAGATGCCCCGCGCCAACAGGAGGTCTGCCTCGCCGTTCGGTTTCCGGGCCAAGTCGGCCGGGTAATGGCCCGTCAGGGCCAGCGCCCGCTTGGTGGCTATTACATCGTCCGGCCGGTTGGCGCGACCCGGTCCCACATGGCTGCCCAGCCCGAATACGCCCTTGATCCGCCGCTTCTCTCCGTTCAAGGCCTTGTCCAGCCAGGCTTCCGTCTCCTCGCCCGGGGCCATGACGCCGTCCACCTTGAGCCGGTTCCGCTCCTGGAAGGACTCGATGGCCTGGAACATGGCCCCGTCCGGCCAGGGCGTCAGGCCATAGTCGGGGACCTCGTAGAAGCCGAGCCGCTTCAGGGCGCGCTTGGTGAGGACCGTGTCTTCGGGCTCCACGCCGGCATTGCGGGCGACCAGGCCCTTCAGCTTGAAATTCCGGGATGCATGGTCGGGCATGACGTGTTTCACTCTCCACTTTCTGAAATGGCCCTGGTTGGGCGCTCTTCGGGCTCTTCGTGCAGGGTGGTGAGGATGCGCAGCCCGATGGAGCGCATGCCGTCGCGGCGGTAGGTCTCATAAGGGTCGCCCGGCGCCGCCACGGCCCGGTACATGCGGCACCAGCCGAAAATCTCCCAGAGCACCCTTTTCCCCTGCTCGGGCGTGGATGAGTTCGAGAACACCGCCCGGAAGTCCCGGTAGCGGTCCATCCTGGAATAGCGGTTCCCCAGGGTGGCCGCCCTCAAGTCGTCGAGGAATGCGTCCAGGTCCGGCTCCGGCCGCTCGGCGAACAGGCGCTTGAATAGCCGGATCATGCGGTCTCCTGCCCCAATCCCTGGATGGCGCCCGCCAGCTTCGCCGCCTGGCCGGCGCCGTCGAGCAGGGCCTGGGCCTGCTGGGCCTGGGCGCGGGCCTGGCGCGCGGCCTCCACGTCCTTGCGGGGGCGCACGTAGCGGCTGGGGAAGCCGTGGACGGAGGGGCCGTCGCGGGCGATCTCGTCGCCGTCGTAGTTGTCCCAGATCTCGGGCTGCATGGCGGCCAGCGGCGCCATCAGCTCCAGGTGCCGGGCGAAGCCCGCGGACTCGATCTGCATGCGGGCCTGTTCAACGGGGCTCGCGTACTCGAAGCGGACATCCCGGCCGTTAAGGATTTCCGGGGCCTCGGGGAAGGCGCCCGCCCGCATCAGGATGCGGAACGAGCGCTCCACCACCGGCGTGTTGTAGTCGGCCTCCAGCCGCCCGAACACGGGGCCGATGGTGCGGATGAACTCGTCCTTGCGCTCCAGCACTTCCGTCGCCGTCATGGACGGCGCGTCGATGGGCAAATTCAGCACGTTCCTGAAGAAGGCGGCGAAAATCTGCTCGCGGACGTCGTTCTGCATCTCGCGGCCAAG
>JADFTO010000177.1 GCA_022560215.1 Pseudomonadota bacterium
GATATCCACCAGCTCGGGGTCGTCCTTCGGCATGATGGAGGCCATCTCCAGGACCGTCACCCGGGAGCCCAGATGCCGGTGGGCCTGGGCCATCTCGATGCCGATGGGACCGCCGCCGATGACGATCAGGTTGGGGGCCAGGTCCGGCGCCTCGAATATGGTCTCGTTGGTGTAATAGGGCACGTCGCCCAGGCCCGGGATGGGCGGCACGAAGGGCTTGGAGCCGGTGGCGACGACGATGCGCCGGGCCGTTATGCGGGTGGCGCCGGCCTGGATGCGGCGGCGCCCGATGAAACGGGCGGACTCCCGGATCACCTTGACGCCCAGGCCCTCGAACCTTTCCTGCGAATCGTTGGGCGCGATGGCGTCGATGACCTCTCGCACGTGGCCGAGGACGGCTCGGCCGTCGATTTCCGGCGCCGGCAGGCCGACACCGAAGGGGGCGCCCCGGCGGGCGGCCTCGGCCACGTGACCGGCGGCGAGCAGGGCCTTGGACGGGACGCAGCCGTAGTTCAGGCAGTCGCCGCCCATCCGGCCTTCCTCGACCAGGGCCACGCGGGCCCCCATCTGGGAGGCGCCGGCCGCCACGGTGAGGCCGCCGGAACCGGCGCCGATGACGCATATATCCACTTCCAGGTCGCGTGACATGGCGTCTCCGTCCAGAACACCCTTATAAGCGAGGGGGGACGGGCCAGGCAACGCAAGCATTGGCCGGGGCTCCCTCCCTAGAGCGCTATCCAGCTAGTTGGATAGCGCTCTAGTACTCACTTTCACAATTCCATATCACGTACGATCGCTTTTCCGGGTTCCTCGGGCCGGAGGGGGGGGCGGGTGTGATGCGGCGCTATCATCGAGCTTTCCCGGGGCCGCCGCTGGCGTTGACAAACCCCGAGGCAAGCCCTTATACAGCGGCCTCATCTTGCGCCGGAGCAAATCCCTTGAAACGCACCTTTCAGCCGAGCAACCTGGTCCGAAAACGCCGCCACGGTTTCCGCAAGCGGATGTCCGGCGTCGGCGGCCGCAGAATCCTGGCCAACCGGCGGGCCAAGGGACGCAAGCGCCTGTCGGCTTGAAGGTGGCTGTCACGCGCCTGAAGCGACGTCAGGAATTTCTCAGGGTCGCGGGGACCAGGCGGAAATGGGTCGCCCCAGGCTTGATCCTCCAGGTTCGGCGCCATGGTTCAGACGACGGCTTTCCAGGAGACATGCCCCCGTTCAGAGTCGGTTTCACGGTAAGCCGAAAGGTGGGCAACGCCGTACAGCGCAACCGGGCCCGCCGCCGGCTCTGCGCCGCCGTTGAACGGGTCATGCCGGCCCATGCCAAGGGAGGATTCGATTTCGTGGTCATCGGCCGCAAGAGAACGCTGAGGAGGCCATTCACGGCCCTGATCGCCGATCTGGAGACGGCGCTCAAGCGCCTGGAAGCCTACGACGCGCGGAAAGGCGGGGACACGGGCGGGGGCCTATCGTGAACCCGGCCGGCACCATCCTCAGGGTGATGATCAGGGGATACCAGCTGTTGGTGTCCCCGGTCCTGCCGGGCGCCTGCCGCTACCATCCCACCTGTTCGGCATACGCCCTGCAGGCCGTGGCCCACCACGGACCGTTGCTGGGATGCTGGCTCGCCGTCAAGCGCGTGGCCAGATGCCACCCCTGGGGCGGCACGGGCGTGGACCCCGTGCCGGGCGCCAGAGGGAGCAGCTAGGCATGGGATCCATGGAGGAAATCCGCAACGTGATCCTGGCGATCGTCCTTTCCGTCATCATCATCGTTGGATTCCAGTTCTATTTCGACAAACCGCCGCCGCCCGGGGAAACCGTGACGGCGGAACAGGCCGCCCGGCCCGGGGACCCGGACCTGCCCCGGGCCACGGCCGAAGTGGCGCCGTCCGCTCCCGGCGAGGATTTCCTGATTCCTTCCGCCCCCGGCGTTCCGGGCCCGGACCCCGGGGCCAGGCGCGCCGAACTCATCAAAGCCGGCGCCAGGGTGCCGATCCGGTCCACGCGGCTCCGGGGGTCGGTATCCCTCACCGGCGGTCGCCTGGACGATCTCAGCCTTGCCGACTACCGCGAGTCGCTGGCCCCGGACAGCCCCGAGATCATCTTGCTCACCCCCTTCGGCTCCCGTGACGCCTATTTCGCCCAGTTCGGCTGGACCGCCGCCGCCGGCGCGGACACCGCCGTCCCCGGCCCGGATACCGTGTGGACGGCGAGGGGAATGGCCCTGACGCCCGAGACCCCGTTGACCCTGTCCTGGGACAACGGCCAGGGACTGCACTTCTTCAGGACAATCGAAATGGACGGCGATTTCATGTTCACCATCACCCAGCGGGTGGAGAACAGGGGCAACCAGCCCGTGACCCTGTATCCCTATAGCCTCATCCGGCGCCACGGCACGCCCGAGGTCACCGGCTTTTACATCCTCCACGAAGGCCTCTACGGGGTCTTCGACGGCACCCTCCAGGAAGTGGACTACGACGATCTCCAGGATGAGGGATCGATCAAGCAGACCTCAATCGGCGGCTGGATCGGGATCACCGACAAGTACTGGCTGACGGCCCTGGTGCCCGACCAGAAGACGCGGGCGGACTCCCGTTTCACCCACCGCACGGATGACGGAGAGGACCGCTACCAGGTGGACTATCTGGGGAGCAAGATGGTGGTCGCCGCCGGGGGCAAGAGCGAGGTCCGGAGCCATTTCTTCGCCGGCGCCAAGGAAGTCGACCTGCTCGATTCCTACATGGAGTCCCTTGGCGTCCAGCGCTTCGACCTGGCCATCGACTGGGGCTGGTTCTACTTCCTGACCAAGCCCATCTTCCACGGCCTGGTCCTGATCAACGGCTATGTGGGCAATTTCGGGATCTCCATCCTTTTGCTGACGGTGGGCATCAAGATGGCCTTCTTCCCGCTCGCCAACAAGTCGTACGTGGCCATGAGCAAGATGAAGAAGCTGCAGCCCGAAATGCTGAAGCTGCGCGAGCGATTCGGGGAAGACAAGACCCGGCTGAACCAGGAGATGATGGCGCTGTACAAGCGCGAGAAGACCAACCCGGCGTCCGGGTGCCTTCCCATCGTGATCCAGATTCCGGTGTTCTTCTCCCTTTACAAGGTTTTGTTCGTCACCATCGAGATGCGCCACACCCCCTTTTTCGGCTGGATCCAGGACCTGTCCGCCCCCGACCCGACCAGCGTCTTCAACCTCTTCGGCCTGGTTCCCTTCACCCCGCCCGATTTCCTGATGATCGGCGCCTGGCCCTTGTTCATGGGGCTGACCATGTTCCTCCAGCAGAAGCTCAACCCCCAGCCCCCGGACCCGGTCCAGGCCAAGATATTCCTCTTCCTGCCCATCATGTTCACCTTCCTGCTGGCCCGGTTCCCGGCGGGGCTGGTGATCTACTGGGCGTGGAACAACCTGCTTTCGATCCTCCAGCAGTGGGTCATCATGAGGCGCATGGGGGTGCGCTGAGGCGCCTGGGGTGACCGACGACAACGACGAGGCCATCGAGTACGGCCGCTGGCTGTTCAGTCAGGATTGCCTCTTCGTGCTCGGCGCCGCCCGCCTCGAGCAGGTGCCTGATCAGGACTTGCCCGAAGTGGCCTTCGCCGGGCGCTCCAACGTCGGCAAGTCGAGCCTGATCAACGCCCTTCTCGGCCGCAGGGACCTGGCCCGCTCCTCCAAGTCTCCGGGGCGCACCCAGCAGCTTAATTTCTTCCGGCTGGGCGGCAGGCTGATGCTCGCCGACCTCCCCGGATACGGCTACGCCAAGGCGCCCAAGGACACCATCGCGCGGTGGACCGCCCTGGTGGAGGACTATTTCAAGGGACGGGCGGCGCTCAGGAGGACCTGCCTGCTGATCGACGCCCGTCATGGGCTAAAGGACTCCGACCGCCGGGTGATGGCCCTGCTGGACGCCGCCGCCCAGGCCTATCAGGTGGTCTTCACCAAGTGCGACAAGATCACGGAGTCCCGGCTCCAGGCGGTCGAGCGGGAGACGGCGTCCGCAATCGAAGGCCACCCCGCGGCGCTTCCGCAAATCCTCGCCACCAGCGCCCGCGAGGGCGACGGCCTGCCCCTGCTCAGGGCCGCCCTCGGCGCCCTCGCCAGGCCCGGGCAATGAGGAGGGCGCCGGGGAACCCTGTCGCGGGTGGAGGGTCGTGCCAACAAACTGTTGACAAGGGCGCCAACACTATATTGGAATGCGCCCCATGTCATTCGATGACTTCCTGAAAGAGGCTGGGAAATCCGACGCACAAGCTGCGGAGGAGTTGGGGTGCACGTCCGAATGCGTGAGACTCTGGCGGCTCGGTAAGCGCATGCCGCGCTCCGAGGCGATGACCAGGATAAAGAATTGGTCGGGCGGGAAAGTCACCGCCGCCGATTTCTACGAGGCCACCGAACAGGCTGCCCGCCTTGGTTCCATTGAAAAAAAGGGCTTAAAGCCCCGCCTGGAGAAATTTTGCCATCCACGGAAGCCCGTGGCCAAGAAAAAGGACAGCCAAGACTCGATCGACCAGGCCCGGATTCTTTCCGAGGCCCTGCCCTACATGATGCGCAATTCGGGCCAGACCATCGTCATCAAGTACGGCGGTCACGCCATGGGCGACAAGGACCTGTCCGCCCAGTTCGCCCACGACCTGGTCCTGCTGCGCCAGGTGGGGATCAACCCGGTGGTGGTCCACGGCGGCGGCCCGCAGATCGGCGCCATGCTGGACAAGCTCAAGATCAAAAGCAAGTTCATCGACGGGCTCAGGGTCACGGACGCCGAGACCGTGGACGTGGTGGAGATGGTCCTCGCCGGGGCCATCAACAAGCAGATCGTCTCGGCCGTCAACCAGGCCGGAGGCTTCGCCGTCGGGCTGTCGGGCAAGGACGGCAACCTGATCAGGGCCGAGAAGCTGCGCCGCACCAAGCGCGACCCGGATTCAAACATCGAGAGAATCCTGGACCTGGGCATGGTCGGCGAGCCGAGCCATATCGACCCGCATATCCTCGACTTCTTCGAGCAATCCGACATCACGCCGGTGATCGCCCCCATCGGCATGGGCCCGAACGGCGAGACCCTCAACATCAACGCCGACACGGTGGCCGGCGCCATCGCCCAGGCGGTCGCCGCCCGCCGCCTGATGATCCTCACCGACGTGGACGGGGTCAGGGACGCACAGGGCAGGATGATCCCCCGGCTGACGGCCGCCGAGGCGAGAAGCCTGATCGATGACGGCACCATCGAGGGCGGCATGATCCCGAAAGTGGAAACCTGCCTGGCGGCCATCGAGAACGGGGTCGAAGGCGCCGTCATCATCGACGGCCGGGTGCCCCACGCCCTGCTGGTCGAGCTCTTCACCGAGCACGGCGCCGGAACGCTCATCGAGCCCGGGTGAGGAGACTTCCCGGGGCTGCCAGAGAGAATTCCATTCAAATGGAATCGCTCTAGATTTTTTGCCTCTGACCGCTCAAGGCCTGAGCAGACTTACCGCATGTTTCCACTTGCGTGGAAAATGCCCTAGAGCGGGTCAGGATTGATAGGAACCATTTGACCGGGATTATTTTGTCCCGTGGCTAGGCACGCTCCGAAAGGCGATGCTTGCGCATCGGATGAGGGGCGTAACGACGCCACGGGGCAAAAGA
>JADFTO010000013.1 GCA_022560215.1 Pseudomonadota bacterium
GAGCCGTGGATGCACGAGACGTGGAAATCGGCGCCGTGGCGGTGCGCCTTCTTGTAGGTGCCGACGGGCATTTCCGACGAGTGGGCGTGCATGGTGCCGTCGGCCAGCACGAACATCATGTTGGAGCCGCCGGCGCCCCTCTTCACCCATTTCCTCAACTCGAACATGCTCATGTCGGGAACGAAGTTGGTCTCCCACATGTGGCGGCCCTGTTCCTTGGGGATGAACTCGCCCTCGCCGGCGAAGTAGGACTCCTGGCCCTCCCTTTCGGGAAAGGGAAAGGGGTTGGAAAAGACGAAGTCGTGGTTGTGAAAGAGGTTCATCACCAGGGGCAAGTTGTTGGTGGACGAGAGCCTGGCCCGCTTGGAGCCGCTGCCGTTGAAATGCTGGTGCCTGGCGTTCAGGGGCAGGGCGAACAGGCTTCTCGGCCCCCATTCGAAGCTGTGGGTCTCGCCGTCATGGGTCTCGAACGTGGTGCTGCCGTGGCCTTCCAGGACGTAGATCACTTCTTCGTAGAGGTGCTTCTGGGGCTCCGTCGAGCCCCCGGGCGGCAGGTCCAGCACGAAGATGGCGAGAAAGTCCCCGCGCCCCTTGAGGTGCACGAAGGCGCCGTCGGCGCCGAGCCGCGCCCAGGGCTTGGTCTCGACCTTGGTCAGGTCGACGCCGAAATCCTCGACCACGGGCAAGCCCTCGCCCTTCGTCCAGTCGAGGTAGGGGTCAAAAAGGAACTTCGGGGCTTCCTTGTTCATAACTCGCGTCGCCTCCTTAAGGATTGCAGGCCGGCGGACGGAAGGTCGGTGAGGTGAAGGCCGGCCCCGTGACCGAAGATGGCGCAGGGGAACCGGCGATCCAGGACACTTCCGTTCAAAGCGCGCGGGCTGCGCCTTGCCTCTTTAGAGCCTTGGTCTCCAAAAAATTGCGAAAATCCACGGGTTAAAGCCGTCCCGTACCTAATTGGTTGCCTAAGTCAACTGGTATAGGGATGGAGGTCAACTAGATTTTTTATATGGGTCACTTGGCTTTTTTATATGGGTCACTTGGCCTGTCCCGCGCCCCTGCCCGCCGGGCGATTTCGGGGGCGTCGAAGGTGTAGTCCCAAAGATGGGGCCGCGTCAGGTAGACGGAGCCCGCCTCGGCCAAGTCAAGGGGATCGACCGCATAAGGCCCTGCTCCTAAAGTAGGACGCGCCTCAGAGGACGATCCCGGCCTTGGCCATGGCCTTGTCCCAGACCCCTTCCAGGTCGTCGCTGAAGATCAGGTTGTCGTCGGCGGGCGCCGACAGCCAGTCGTCCCTGGCGATCTCGCCTTCCAACTGCCCCGGTCCCCACCCGGCATAACCGAGGACGAACAGGCTTTTCCGGGGACCCTTGCCTTCGGAGATGGCCTTGAGCACGTCCAGCTGAGCGGTCATGGCGAGCCCGTTGGGCACCTGGGTGGTGCCGGGGCCATGGTAATCGGGACTGTGCAGGACGAAGCCGGTTCCCGGCGATACGGGCCCCCCGTAGTGGATGCGGATGGACCCTTCAGCGCCTTTGGTTTCGAGGCCGAAACCCTCGAGGAGCTTGTCCAGGGGGCCGGACCCGAGGGAGCGGTTGACCACCAGGCCGAGCGCCCCGTCTCTGTTGTGTTGCACCATGTAGATGACCGTTTCCTGGAAGCGGGGATCGCCGAGCTTGGGCGTCGCCACCAGCAGGCGGCCCACCAGATACGGCCCCACGTCGCCGGCGACGGCGGCCATGGCCGGCAACAGGTTCGCCGCCAGGACGCCGAATAGGATGGTCCTGAACCAAGTCATGGGCGCCTCACCATAACACAACACGGGCCCTCCCGGTCAGGGCCAGTGGATCTCGGGGATCTCGGCCAGGACCACGGGGCCCACGTAGACCTTGCGGTCCTGGACGGTGACGGCCAGGTTGAGGACGGGCGGCCCGCCGTCGCCCGGGTTCCTGGCCAGCACGCCCAGGACCACCTTGGCCGTGACCGCGTCCCTGGCCCGGATCAGGCCCCGGTCCTTCAGCGCGTCCACGGTCTGAAAGAAACCCCGGATGCGGGCGGTGAAGGCGCCGACGGGCTGCATGGCGCCGTCCAGGGCGACGGTGCCGCTGGCCCGCGCCTCGAGGGGCCCGTAGTCCACGGCCAGGTCCGTCACCTCGACGGTGCCGCCCTTGTCCCGCCACTGGGCGAGGGCCTCGGGCCCCCGTCCGATCCCTCCCATCACCCGGGCCGTCAGGACGATCCTGCCCAGGTGGCCGCCGAGGGGAAGTTCGCCCGGCGCTTCCACGTCCTTCGCCTCGACCCTGAGGTCGGCGCTGGCCGTCAGGTGGTCGGCGTCCACGCCACCCAGCACGCGCAGGCGGAAGGCGCCGCTGGCCACGGCCAGGCGACCGGCGGCGCCGGTCATGTCGAGGCCCGAAATCCTGATCCGGCCGTCGCGGATCCGGCCGCCCTCGAAGGTGACCTCCGCGGAGAGCTCCCGGGCCACGCCCTTCCACGCCGCCGGCCCGCCGGCCCCCGGGAGATCGAGCTCGAACTCGCCCGGCGCCCTGACCCGGACGCGCCAAGGCGACCACGGGCGCGCCTCCAGGACGACGAGCGGTCCCCGCCACGCCCAGCTCCCGGGCCGGGCCAGGACCACGTCCCCCACCGTCAGGCGCACCACGAACGGGAAGCCGCTGAGGACCATGCCTGAGTAGGTGGCGCGGAGTCTGTCCCCCTCCTCGGCCCAGTCCCGGACGGCGTCGCGAAACTGCTCGGCCATCACGAACCAGAAGATCACGTAGGAAACCAGGGCGGCCACCACCACCCAGATGGCGCCGGGCAGGCGGATGCCCGATTGCCGTTCGGCGGGTTTGTCGGGGGAAGACATGTGATCTCTGCCGGTTCACCTTTATAGGCCGTTCGGCGGCCGGGATCGAGGGGCTAGCGGACTGACGGATCGCGGATCGGCGATTCCAATCATTCCGGATTTGCTCTAGGGTCGTTTCCGCTCACCTGGACTTCCCGGCCGCCCCGATGACTTTACCCAAGCGAGACGCCCCCTTCTGGGTCTTTGCCTACGGTTCCCTCATGTGGCGCCCGGGCTTCCCCCACGTGGACTCGCGCCCGGCCGTTCTCCACGGCTACCACCGGGCCCTTTGCGTCTACTCCACCCGCTACCGGGGGACGCCCGAGCGCCCGGGCCTGGTGCTCGGCCTGGACCGGGGCGGGTCCTGCCGGGGCCGCGTCATGCGCGTTTCCGGTGAGGACGCAGGGCACGTGATCGCCTACCTGAACGAGCGCGAGATGGTGAACCGGGTTTATACGCCGCGCACCCTGGGCGTGCGCCTGGACGACGGGCGAAGGGTCCGGGCCTACGCCTTCACCGTGCGCCGGGACCACGCCCAGTACGCCGGCAAGCTGCCCCTGGAACGGGCCGCGGACGTGGTCCGCCTGGGCCACGGGCCGAGGGGCTCGAGCCTGGAGTACCTGGAGAACACCGTCGCCCACCTGGACGAACTCGGGATCACCGGCGGCCCCCTGCACCGGATCCTGGAGCTTGCCAAACGGCGCGCATAGCGCTCCAGCCAGAAAGACGCGGCGAAGCCCGCCTCTTCAGGGACTCCCGGCCTCGGCGGCGAGACGGGCGGAAGCCTCCTCGATGCGCCGCTCCAGTTCCGCCATGAAGGTTCGGCGGTCCATGCCCCGGGGCATGGGCGGAAGCATCTCGAGCACGATGACTCCCGGTCTCTTGAGGAAGCTGCGGCGGCCCCAGAAAAGCCCCGAATTCACCGCCACCGGCACGACGGCGGCCTCGGTCAGGGAATAAAGGGCGGCGACGCCGGGATGATAGGGGAGGCGTTCGCCGGGCGCCACCCGCGTGCCCTCGGGGAATATGACCACCGAACGCCCCATGCCCAGCGCCTCGGCCGCCTGGCGGAGCATGCTTCTCAACGCCGCCGGCCCCGCTTCACGGTCGATGGAGATCATCTTCACCCTTTTCAGGTACCAGCCGTAAAGGGGAATGGCCAGGAGCTCCTTCTTCAGGACGTAGGCGGGGGCCTCGACCAGGCAGTGGAAGATGGTCGTGTCCCAGGCCGACTGGTGCTTGCAGGCGAAGATTACCGGGCCCGGGGGCAGGTTTTCCCGGCCCCTAACCTCGTGCACCAGGCCCACCGTCACCTCGAGCAGCCAATGGACGGACCGCATCCAGAGCCGGGTCACGGCCCGGATCGTTCGCCTGGGGAAGGGTATCAGGGCCCACAGCATAAGCACGACGACCGCGCACCAAGCGTAGAGCACGACGTTGAACAGCAACGATCTGAGCCAGATGGTCATGGCGCCGCATCGCCCGTCAGAAGGCGGTCGGCCAGGTGGCGCGTCCAGGCGATCAGATACTTGTTGTATTCACTGACGATGAGGTTGGACGTGCCCGGCCACGCCCACCATCGGTCCTGCTTGACGTTCTCCGAGAACACCGGATGAAGAACCAGTTCCGCGTCCGGCAGGACGTGGCGGAATTCGAGCAGGGCCCGAGGCATGTGGTAACTCGACGTCACCAGGCGCAGGCTCCGGAATCCCTGTCCCTTCAGCCATGCCGCCGTCTCTTTCGCGTTGCCGGCGGTGTTGTCGGCGCTGTGTCCGATGCTGACGCAGCATTCGAATTCCTGCGGAGTCGCCTTCGACAGTTCCAGGAGCTTGGCCACGTCGACTCCCCTGTAAACGCCGGAAACGAAAATTTTCCGGGCCTTCTCCGCGGACAGCAGCTCGAGCCCCGTGTCCAACCGCCCGCTTCCCCCGGTGAGTACCACGATGGCGTCGGTGCGGGTGGTGGTGTCCGCGACCTCCGACGGGATGGCGGCGGCGAAAGCGAACAGCCCGGCGCCCCAGGCGAGCACGGCAAGGGCGGCGACGGACGCCGCCAAGGCCAGTGGCCGCCGACGGCCGCGCTTGATCCCCCGGGTCATCATGGGCGCCGTGTATAGAGCGCTATCCGGTTAGTTGGGACCATTTGACCTGCGGCCTCCGGTGGGGCAAATCGGCCCCCCGGGTGCGTTGCGGCGCTTGCCCGATGCACCGCATCGCGCGGCTCGCCGCGCCTGCCCGGATGAACCGATTTGCTCCCATCAAATTGATCCCAACTAACCGGATAGTGCTCTAAGGCATCCTGGCCAGGGTTCTCAACACGGTCACCCGCGCCGTCACCATGGCGATCAGGGCGGCGATCAGGGGCAGGCCCGCGAGGACGCCCCAATGAACCGCGCTCAGCGAGAAATCGGGCAGGACCTCCATGCTCCGCGCCAGGGCGCCAAGCCCCAGCAGGGTGGGAGCGGCCAGCGCCATGCCGGCCACCCCCCCCCGAAGGCCCAGGGACAGGGCGCGGTTGGCGAACTGACGGGCGACGTATTTATCCTGGGCGCCGATCAGGTGCAGCACCTCGATGGCCTCCTGGTGGATGGCGAGACCGGTGCGGGTGGTGAAGATCACCGTGCCCACGCAGGCCAGGCCGATGAGGGCCATGACCACGGCGGCCAGGATCTCCGCCGTGCGGATCAGGCGGATCAGCCGGTTGAGCCAGACCCCGTGGTCGTCCACCGTGGCGCCCGGCGCGACGGCGGCCAGGCGCCGCGACAGGGCCGCCACGTCCACACGGGAGCCGGAAGCGACCTCCACGTCGATGAGGCGGGGCAGGGGAAAATCCTCGATCCCGGCCGACGCTCCCAGCCATGGTTCCAAAAGGGCCATCAGCCTGCCCGTGCCCAAGGCCTCGGCGTGGAACACGCCCGGCGTCGCCCGGATGACGCCCATGGCCGCCTCCAGGCGCCGGTCGTCGTCCTTGCCGGTGGCGGGAATCTGGACGGTGAGGGTGCCGCTCATCCCCTTGTCCCAGCGCCCCGCCATGGTCTCCAGCACCAGCACCCCGGCCAGGGCGATGATCGCCAGATAAACCATGAAGGCGATCAGCCAGGGCAGGAAACCGCCGAGGGCGTCGCGCTCCAGGGGAAGGTCGGATCGGCGGCTGAACATGTTATACCAAGGATCGCCGATAATGACCCATAGAGATCGCGTAGGCGGTCCGTCGGGTAGGAGGGATGCCGCAGGCGATGCGGGGCATCGGCAAGGCTTTCCGACGCCCTCCGACGGGCCGCATACGCGACCGGAACGGCGGCTTACCAAGGCTTTCGGACGTCGTCGCGCACGCCTTGCGATGCCCCGCATCGCCACGGCGCACGCTTAAGGCCGAAAACCTTGGTAAGCCGTCTCTATGGGTCATTATCGGCGATCCTTGGTATCAATCCATGTCCGCGGGTTCCACCCCGACGGAGCCCGTGGGCCCGAGAACGATCTTTTCGACCTTGTTCTTGGCCTCCTGGAGCTTGGCCTCGCAATGACGCTTGAGCAAGGCGCCGCGTTCGTAAGCCTTGATCGCGTCCTCCAGCTCTCCCTTGCCGTCCTCCAGCTTGCGGACGATCTTCTCCAATTCCGAGAGCGCCTTTTCGAAGCTCAGTTTGGCAATGTCCGGTGGGATTTCGGCCAAGGGTTTCGCCTATGGGTGCGTCATTTCAGCCAAGGGTTTCAGTCCCCCAGGGACGGGCTCGGTGTGTCGTTCACTCCGGGGCGGCAGAGCGACGGCTTCCGGGGTTCGATGCGTGTAAACAGCGACCGGAACCAGGGCAACCGTCACCTTTCCAACAGGGCCCCGACATGGGCCCGGGCACATTCGCCGAGTGCGACAAGATCGTAACCGCCCTCAAGGCAAGAGACCACCCGCCCCTGGCAGCACTCGTCGGCCACGTCCAGGAGCTCTCGGGTCACCCAGGCGAAATCCTCGGTGTCGAGCCCGATCTGGGCAAGGGGATCCATGGCATGGGCGTCGAAACCGGCGGAGATCAACAATAAATCGGGGTTGAACTCCCGCAGCGCCGGCAGGATGCGCCCGCTCCAGCCGCGGCGGAATTCGTCCGAGCCGGAACCGGAGGCAAGTTCCACATTGACGATGTTGCCGACCCCGCGTTCCGATTCGTGTCCGCTGCCGGGATAGAACGGCGACTGGTGGCTGGAGGCGTAGAACAGGTCCCCGTCGCGCTCGAAGGCCGCCTGCGTGCCGTTGCCGTGGTGGACGTCGAAATCCACTACCGCCACACGCTGCAAGCCCTGCTCGGCGCGGGCATGGAGGGCGGCGACGGCGACGGAGTTGAACAGGCAGAACCCCATGGCCTTGTCGGGTTCGGCGTGATGTCCCGGCGGGCGCACCGCGCAAAAGGCGTTGCCGCCCCCGATCACGGCGTCCACGGCGGCCGCCGCCGCCCCCGCGGCCCTAAGCGCCGCCTCTCCGGAGACCGGCGAGAGCGCGGTGTCGGGATCCAGGTGGACCTGGCCCCGTTCGGGGACGCTGTCGAGGACGGCGTCCACGTACAGGGGATCGTGGACGCGCTTGACCTCATCGACGTCGATCGCCGGCGCCTCGCGCCTTTCCAGCCGGGCGAAGTCGTCACCGTCCAGGGCCGCGAGCACCGCCTTCAGGCGATCGGGCCGTTCCGGGTGAGCGGGACCGGGATCGTGTTCGATGCAGGCCCGATGGGTGAACAGATAGGTCGCCATGTCCCCCTCCTAGAGCGCTATCCGGCGGTTTCCCGAGGCGGTCGGCGCCTTCAGTCGGCGGAATTCCCGGTCGCCGTGATTTCCTTGAGGTAATCGATGAGCCGGGCCAATTGTTCCGGGTCCGGGACTTGCTGCATGGGCATTTTGGTGCCGGGCAGGAAAACGTCCGGCCCTTTATCGAAAAGGGTGCGCAGGGTTTGATCGTTCCACTCGAAGTCCAGGCCCGCAAGGGCGTCCGAGTAGTGGTAGCCGTTAACGGAGCCCGCGCGGCGGCCGAACAGGCCGGCGAAGTGGGGCCCCGTCCGCTTTGGCCCGTCCGGCGTCAGGGAATGGCAAAGCGCGCACTTGCGGAACATGCGGGCGCCGGGATGGGTGCTGGTCAGCCAGGGCTTGGGGGACGTGTCCTCAGCGGAGGAAATGCCGATCCGATCACCTGAGCGCAGGTGCCACATGCGCACCACTTCGTCGGAGCTCGCCGTCAGCGCGAAGCGGCCGTCCGGCGAAAAAGCCACCGCCCAGGCGATCCGGCTATGGGCGCGGATGGTGCGGATCGGATCGCCCGTCTCCAGGTCCCAGTGAATCAGAAGGCCGTCCCTGCCGGTGGAAAGGGCCGTCTTGCCGTCGGGCGAGAAGGCGATGCCGTAGATTTGTTTCTCGTGCTTGGCGAAGGATCGGACTTCCCTGTATTCGGCCAGGTCCCAGAGGCGCAGGGTGTTGTCGATGCCCGACGACAAGAGGTACTTGCCGTCCGGGGACACCGCCACCTGGGTGATGCCCAGCTCGTGTCCCTTCAAGGAGCCGAGGGGGCGCCCGGAAGCCACGTCCCAAAGACGCACGATCCCGTCGTGTCCCCCCACCACCAGCAAGCCGCCTCCCGGCCCGAGGGCGATGGTGTTGACGGGGGAGGGCTGCCGGATGGTGCGGACCAGGGCGCCCGAATCGAGGTCCCATATCCTGACCGTGCGGTCCCAGGACCCGGACGCGGCCACGCCGCCTGCGACCGCCAACGCCATGACCCTGTTCTGGTGTCCGTTGAGCCTTCTCAGCGGCTTCAGGGTATCCAGGTCCCACAGGATCACGGTCCCGTCATTGCCCGCGGTCAGCCCCCGCTTGCCGTCGCCGACGAAGGCCACCGCGTTGACCGGGCCCGTGTGCTCGTCGAGCACGCCCAGTTCCTTCTGCTCGACGAAATCCCACAGCCGCGCGGAGTAATCGAAGCTGCCCGTCAATACCTTCGAGCCGTCGGCCGAGATGGCCAGCGCCCGGACCATGCCCCCGTGGCCGATGAAATCCGCCCGGGCGATGCCGGTGGCGGCCAGGAAAAACGCCGCCACCGGAAGCACGGCCCGCAAGAAGGGAAAAGGCCGCGCGAAATCAGTTCTCAATCGTCTCTCCCCGTTCAGCGGACGTGACGGGCCGCCCGGGCTCAAGGAACGGCGCATTGTAGATTTGGGCAATTCGATTCCGCAAGACCCCGGCCGCGCACCCCCCGGACGGACGGAGGGTCTCACCCTTCGCCTGCGTAAGCGGCGAGGAACACGTCCACCGCCTGGCGCACGGTGCGCTCCACTTCATTCTTCTCAGGTTGGTCCCCGCAGCCGAGAAGCAAGCGGAAATAAAAGTCCTCCCGCAGCATGCCGAAGAACAGGCGGGCGGCGAGCCTGGGTTCGCTCACACGGAGAACGCCCTCGCCGTCCAGAACCTCAAGGTAATCGGCCAGATTGTCGATGGCGACCAGGGGGCCGGATCGGTAAAAGGTCTCCGCCAGTTCCGGGAAGCGCCCGCTCTCGGCGAGCATGGTGCGGAAGAGCGCCATGGCTTGCGGCTCAAGGATCAGGTCCAGATAGCGCCTGGCGATTCCGGAAAGCGCCGCGCCCGGCCCCTTGTCATGGATCCCCGGCGTCAGGATGGGCTCCAGGAGCCGCCCGCAGTAGCCGCGGATGAAGGCGCCGAACAGGGCGTCCTTGGCGCCGAAATGGCTGTAGACAGTCTGTTTGGAAACGCCCGCCTCGCGGGCGATCTTATCCATGCTGGCGTCGGCGTAACCGGACTCGAAAAAAACCCGGGCCGCGGCCTCGAGGATGGCTTCGCGCTTGGACGGCACGCCATTGGATTTCACGGCAGGTTTCGTCGTCGCCATCGGGGGGCAGAACCTTTGATTGATTCCCGGGCCGCCACCACTATATACTGGACTGGACGGTCCAGTCCAGTCTGCGGGGATGGGTTTCCCTTACCTTGGCCTCTGTGGTGCTCCATGGGCATGGGAGGGGCGCCACCGGGCGAACGGGAAGTTGGTATGTGGAAGTTCATGGGCACGCTCACCTGGCCGACCCGGCTCGTTGCTGCCCTGGCCGTGGCCTCATTGGTTCCACACGGGGCCATGGCCCAGGGCAAGCGAAAGGCCAAAGGCCCCATCCTGGTGGCCGTGGACGAGGTCGTGGTCCAGCCCCTGAACCAGACCTATCCCGTCATCGGCCGGCTGGTGGCGCGGCGCTCCGGCGTGGTGGCGGCGCGCATCGGGGGACCCGTGGCCAAGATAAACGTGGACGTGGGCGACCGCGTCGGCAAGGGCGACGTGATCGCTTCCCTGGTCACCGATTCCCTGGAATGGGACCGCCGCTTGGGCCAGGCCGAGGTGGCCGAGGCCGAAGCGGCGGTACAAACCGCCCGCGCCCGGATCGTCCTGTTGACCCAGGAATTGAAACGCCTGGAACGGCTGCGCAGGTCCGCCGCCTTCAGCCAGGCGCGCTACGACGACAAGCGCCAGGAGGTGGCCATGGCGAACAGCGCCGAGGCGGAATCGGCGGCTTCCCTGCAACGCTACCGGGCCAATCTCAAGCTGAAGGAGATCGCGCTCAACAACGCCGCCATCAGGGCCCCGTTCGGCGGCGTGGTGAGCAAACGCCTGACGGAGGTGGGCTCTTACTTGAAGGCCGGCGATCCGGTGATCGCCCTGATCGACGACAAGAGCCTGGAGATCGAGGCCGACGTCCCCTCCGCGCGCATCGCCGCGCTGGTCCCGGGAACCACGGTGACGGGAGACATCGACGGCGCCAGTCCCGTATCGGCGACGGTGCGCGCCATCGTGCCGGAGGAAAACCCCCTGACCCGCACCCGGCCGGTCCGCTTCACGCCCACCTTCGCCAACGGCCACGCCAACCTCGCCGTCAACCAGAGCGTCACCCTGTCGCTCCCCCTCGGCCAGGGACGCGATGTCGTCACCGTCCATAAGGACGCGGTCATCAACCGCCAGGGCAAGACCCTGGTCTTCCTTGTCAACGGCGGCACGGCCGAGGCGCGGTTCGTGGATCTTGGCGAGGCCGTGGGCATTCGCTTCCATGTTCTGGATGGGCTGGAGGCAGGGGACAAGGTGGTGATCCGGGGCAATGAACGGTTGCGCACGGGCCAAAAGGTGATGACAAAAGAGCCATGAACCTGATCCGCCTCTCCATCGAAAAGCCCGTGGCGGTGATCGCCGCGGTGGTCATGGTGGTCATGTTCGGGTTCGCCGCCCTGCAGAAGATTCCGATCCAGCTCACCCCGGACGTGCGCAAGCCCATCATCAGCATCACCACCTCCTGGCCGCGGGCGGCCCCGGCGGAGGTCGAGCGCGAGATCGTCAACCGCCAGGAAGACGTGCTGAAAGGCCTGGAGGGGCTGGAGGGCATCACCGGCCGGGCCCAGGACGGGCGCGCCCGCATCCGGCTCGAATTCAACGTCAACCAGGACATGGACAAGGCCCTGCTCCTGGTCGCCAACCGGCTGGACAGGGTCGGCGGGTATCCCGACGAAGCCAACGAGCCCACGTTCAAGACCTCTTCCACCGAGGACAACCCCATCGCCTGGTTCGTGCTCACCCGCGCTCCCGGCAACGAAAGGGACATCAACACCTACGGCGATTTCATCGAAGACATCGTCCAGGACCGCATGGAACGGGCTCCCGGCGTCTCCCGGGTCAACATCTACGGCGGCGGCGGGCAGGAAATGCAGGTGATCGTGGAGCCCGAACGCATGGCCCGCTACGGCCTCACCGTGTCCGAGATCGTCTCTACACTGCGCTCCGCCAACGCTTCCATCTCGGCCGGCGACGTGGAGGAAGGCAAGCGCCGGTACGTGGTCCGCAGCGAGGGCGAGCTCACCACCCAGGACATGGTGCGGAACGTGGTGCTCAGATCCGAGCGGGATCCGGCGAGCGGCCGGGTGGCGCGGGTCACCGTCGGCGACATCGCCACCGTCACTTTGGCCTACAGGGAAAAGGAGCGCTTCATCCGCATGCTCGGGCAGCCGGCGCTCGCCTTCAACGTCGTCAACGAGACCGGCGCCAACGTGATCGAGACCATGAAGGGGATACGCGAAGCGGCCAGGGACCTCAACGAAAACGCCCTGCCCGAGGCGGGGCTCGTCCTCAAGCAGGTCTATGACGAGACCGTCTACATAAATTCCGCCATCGACCTGGTGCGGCAGAACATCATCGTCGGCGGAACCCTCGCCGCCCTGATGCTGATGCTCTTCCTGAGGTCGGCCAGGGCGACCCTGGTGATTTCGCTGGCCATCCCCGTGTCCGTGGTCGGCGCCTTCGTCGCCATGGCCATCCTCGGCCGCTCGATCAACGTCATCTCCCTCGCCGGCATCGCGTTTGCCGTGGGCATGGTGGTGGACGCCGCCATCGTCGTTCTCGAAAACATCTACCGCCTGCGCGAGAGGGGCGAAACACGGGTGAGGGCGGCCTACCTGGGCGCTTCCCAGGTCTGGGGCGCGGTCCTGGTCTCCGCCCTGACCACGGCGGTGGTCTTCATCCCAATCCTGCTTCTGAAGCTCGAGGTGGGCCAGCTTTTCCGGGACATCGCGGTCGCCATTTCCGTCTCCGTCCTGCTTTCCCTGCTGGTCTCCATCACCGTCATTCCGGCTCTATCCAAGCGCCTGCTCGGCGATCCCGGCGCCAAGACGAGATTCCGCATACCCCTGGTCGATTCGTTCGCCGGGGCCTTCGTTCGCGGGGTGCTCGGGTTCACCCGGGTAGTGGCCGGGAACCGCTTCGTGGCCCTGGTCGTGGTGGGGCTGATCTGCGGCGCCGCCGGGTGGACCACTTACACGTTCCTTCCCAAGCTCGACTATCTGCCCAGCGGCAACCGGAATCTCCTGTTCGGGATTATCGTGCCGCCGCCGGGCTACAACCTGGGCGTCACCTCGGAGATCGCGAAGAACATGGAGGATGAGACCCGGCACCTGTGGTCGAGCGAAACCGGCCCGCAAGCGGAACCCGGCCAGCCCCCCAAGATCCGCCGGTTTTTCTTCGTCGCTCACCACGGATCAACCTTCCTCGGCGCCGACAGCGAGGACCCGGCCCGAGTCAGGGAGCTGCTCCCCATCCTGCGCAAGGCGGCGTTCCGCGAACCGGGAACCTTCGGCTTCGTCAACCAGAGCTCCCTCTTCGGCCGCGGGGTGAGCGGCTCGCGCCGGATCGACCTCAACATATCGGGGCCGAACCTCGAGGAGATCATGGCCGTGGCGGTCAGGGCCGTCGACCACATCCAGGCAGTCATGCCCCGCAGCGAGGGCTACCAGCTCCGCCCCCGGCCGGGACTCGAACTCGGGGCTCCGGAGATCCGCATCATTCCCGACCGGGTGAAGCTCGCCGACAACGGGGTCACGGCCAAGGAACTGGGAGAGACCATTGACGCCTTCAACGATGGGCTCAGGGTGGCCGAGATCACCGTCGGCGGCAAGCGCGTCGACCTCATCCTCAAGGGGCCGATGAACAAGATCACCGAAACCCAAGGCATCAACAACCTGCCGGTGGTCACGTCGTCGGGCGCCATCGTGCCGGTCAGTTTCCTGGCCCGCGTGGAGGTGACCTCGGGACCGACGGAAATCCGTCACATCGAGCGGGTGCGCACTGTGACCCTGCAGGTGCGCCCGCCCGTGAACGTTCCCCTGGAGTCCGCCATAGACACCCTGAAAGCGGACGTTGTCCAGAAGCTCAGGGCCGAGGGCCTGCCCGTCGGCGTGACACTGCGCCTGGCGGGCACCGCCGACAAGCTGACCAAGACCTGGAACGCCATGGTGAACCAGTTGATCATTGCCGTGGCCATCGTCTATCTGGTGATGGCCGTGCTGTTCGAAAGTTTCGTCTTTCCCCTGATCATCATCCTGTCGGTGCCGCTCGCCACCGCCGGCGGCATCGGCGGCCTGGCGTTGCTCAACCTCTATACCTTCCAGCCCCTGGACATGCTGACCCTGCTCGGTTTCGTGATCCTCATCGGCATCGTCGTCAACAACGCCATCCTTCTGGTGCACCAGACCCTTCATCATGTCCGCAAGGAAGGCATGACGGCCAGCGACGCCATTCTCGAAGCCACCCGCAACCGCATCCGCCCCATCTTCATGTCGACCCTGACCAGCGTCTGCGGCATGTTGCCCCTGGTGCTCTTCCCGGGTGCCGGGTCCGAGCTCTACCGGGGACTGGGGTCGGTGGTGCTGGGCGGGCTCGCCCTTTCCGCCGTGCTCACCCTGGCCATCATCCCGCCGCTGCTGTCCCTGGTCAGCGGTTTCCTGACCAAGGCCGGGCACGCCGTCGCCAATTTCGGCGAGGAAGCCGCCGAATAAGGCCGATTCCAGGACCGGACGGGCCGCCCCCGGCGCATGATGCGCCATGTTGCGGCGCACAACGAAACCCCGATATTTCTCTGGACTTCCGGCCCAGACCGTTAAAAATATCCCCCGGCGGCTGCCCGTCTCCCGGCCGAAAAAGGGGGCGGAGAAAAATAAGAAAAATAATGGAACGCCGCCGGCATCGGGCTCGGCCATGTCCCAGCACTTGGCCCGGCTGCGCCGCGACAATTTGGTCAAGACCCGCCGCCGAGCCCAGACCATCTATTATTCCCTTGCAGGCGAAGAGGCGAGTTCGGTCCTAGAAGCCCTTTACGCGTTCTATTGCCGATCCCAGGTTGTCTACGGCGACGCCCAACCTTACGAAGACCAACCCAAGACGACCGTGACCTTGCGCTAGAGTCCGTCTATCGCCCTTCCGGCTTGCCTTAAAAACATTTGTCAATGAACGTCCCGCCGGTCCTCGGTGACGATCCACTTGAGCTCTTCCTTGATGATGTCCAGGTGGCGGGACTGCTCCGCCTTGAGGACCCCGGAGATGATGGAAAGCCTGACCGGGGTCGGCAGCCTGTGGAAGTGTTCGAGCATGAGGAACTTGAGTCCCGGCCGGATGGTGTTGGACAGCAGCAGGCTGAGCACCAGCTTCTTGCGGATATCGTTGCGCAGGTTGCCGGCCTCGGTCAGTTCGAAGAATTCGTGGACGAACTGGCTGGAAGAAATCTCCCCGTCCATCAGGGAGCGCAGGTTCTGGCGCAGGGCCGCCGTGTATTGCCGGCGGGAATGCACGATGACCCGCGAGGCGTGGCGCCGCACCTCCGCGATGGCCTCCGGGCTGAAGGCGCTTTCGGAGACCAGGGACACGCATCTCCGCACCGACGGGTGGCGGGTGGTCTCCCCGACCACGCCGAAAACGCCGGAGACCAGCTTCGTCCTCGTGCCGAGGGGACTGAGCCTGGCCGCCGCGGCCAGGGCCATGGGCGGTTCCGGGTCCCTGGATGCCATCATGGCCAGGGCAAGCGGGTCCTCGATCCCGTGCAGGTCCATGTCAAGGTTCATCAGGTTCTCGGGGATCAGGATGCGGGCCCGTTCCCCCGGCAGGCAGATGGGCTCGCCCTTGCGGTAGGTCTCCTTGATCCCAAGCGCGGTCTTCACCCCCCTCGGCGTGATGCCGAGCCGGTCGCTCATGCCCCCCTCCGGGAGAGCGCCAGCGAATCGGGCAGTGCCATGGATGCCCCCTAACAACCCAAGGAGTTATGTCGCGGAGTCCGGGGGTTAACTAAACTATTTTTTGTGGTTTGTGAACAATAAACCCCAACATATTGTGGATGAGGGATTATCCGCCGCGCCCCTCCGGAGTCTTCCCGACCCCCAAGGCCCACTATATGGTGTGTTCAAAGCGTTGACAGGCCACCATATATATTATACCCATCGGTCGTCGGCGCCCCGGAGAGGGCGCGCCCAAGGCAGTACCCCGGGGAGATCGCCCATCGTCCGGGATGGAGGATTAAGGGGGACATCATGCCTGCCAAAAACCTTTTCACCGAGGCCCCCGAGGGGGACAAGCAGGAACTCTTTTCGGTTTTCCACGTGAAGCGGAACGCGCCGGAGGAATTCCACATCGACGTCATCTCGGCGGCCGACGAAGAGAACGCCCGACGGGTGGCCGAGAAGCTTTTCTGGGACAGCACCATCCTCCGCATCTTCAGGGAGGGAGAGACCTGGAAGGCGGCCGACTACCCGAGCGCCCGCTTCATCAAGGGCAGTTTCCACGCCGACACGCCCGCCCAGCGGGACGACGGCGTCTAGAGACCCGGGACATTCCCGCCGCCAAGGCGGTGAGCATGGCCCCCGCCCTCCGTCCCGGTCCGCATGATGGGCGCCCCCCTGAGTGGCTGTCATGCGCATAGGCATAGACCTCGGCGGCACCAAGATCGAAGGCATCGCCATCGATGGCGATGGGGTTGAGCGGGCGCGCCTGCGCGTCGCCGCCCCGAGCGGGGATTATGACGCCACCGTCGGGGCCGTCGCCGCCCTGGTCGCCGACCTGGAGAGCGAAGCCGGCGCCTCCGCGGACGGCATCGGCGTCGGCATTCCCGGCGCCGTCTCGCCGGCGACGGGCCTGATCAAGAACGCCAACTCCACATGGCTCATCGGCAAGCCCCTGGCCGGAGACCTGGAAGCGGCGCTGGGACGCCCCGTCCGCCTCGCCAACGACGCCAACTGCTTCGCCGTCTCGGAAGCCATCGACGGCGCCGCCCGGGGCGCGGGCGTGGTCTTCGGGGTCATCCTGGGCACGGGAGTCGGCGGTGGGCTAGTCATCGGCGGCAAGGCCATCACCGGGCTCAACGCCATCGCCGGCGAGTGGGGCCACAACCCCCTGCCCTGGCCCACCGACGACGAACGCCCCGGACCGGCGTGCTATTGCTCCAAGCGGGGATGCATCGAGACCTTCCTGTCCGGCCCCGGCCTGGCGCGGGACTTCCGCCAAGCCGGGGGAGACGAGCTGGCGGCCCCCGACGTCGTCGCCCTGGCCGGGGACGGAACGAAGGCGGGGAACGCCATGGCGGAAGCGGCCCTGGAACGCTACGAGCAACGGCTGGCCCGGGCGCTGGCCTCCGTCATCAACATCCTCGACCCGGACGTGATCGTGCTCGGCGGCGGCCTGTCCAACGTCGGGCGCCTTTACGATTCCGTGCCCCGCCTGTGGTCCGATTGGGTGTTCTCCGAGCGCGTCGCGACGCCGCTCCTCGCCAACGTCCACGGGGATTCGAGCGGCGTCAGGGGCGCCGCCTGGCTGTGGGAAGAGTGAGCGGCGACCTAACACTCCGGCGGCGGCAGGATCTCTATATCGTTCAGGCTCAGGTCCACGGAGAAGGTGGAAAAATCCTGCCGTATGCCGTCGGCGATTCCATCGGCGCGATAGAGCACCCGGATTTCGAACTCAGGGATTGGGTCGGCCAGGGCGGCCGGGTGGAAGGCCAGGTTCATCCGCCAGGTCCGGCTTGCGGACAAGCCCGCATCGGCAAACGGCTGCCCGCCGTTTTCGACTTCCTTGATGAAGGCGCTTATTCGATAAGGGTTTTCCAGGCTGGTGCCGTCGAACACGGTCCTCACCAGGTGGCCGCCGCCGCCCTTGGCCGCGTCCAGCAGGAGGGCCAGGTGTGCCGTCGGAAACAGCGTGCCCCTGGGAAGGTCCACGGCGGCATCGGCGGGTGACGAGAAGCGGGCGACGCCGGCGCCGCCCCGGCCCGCGAGTTCCGCCCCGCCCCGGAAGACATTGACCACCTTGCCATCCCGGGTGTGGCGGACCCGGAACCGGTACCTGAGTCCGTCCTTCGATTCCCAACTGGCGAATTCCCAGGCGGTTTCCACCTCCCCTTCGTTTTCGTATTCGAGCAGCAAGTAGGTCCGGTTCTCGACGGTCCAGCCGTCGCACCTGTCGGCGAACCGGTACTCCATGACGCCCCTGGCCCCGATGACGCCGGAGCCGGGGGTGGCGGCGCCGAGGGACATGCGGTAGGTGGCACGGTGGGAAACCAACCCGGCCTGCGCGATGCCGCCAGCAGAGACGGGCGGCGGCGTGGCGGCCGCGGACGCGGCGAGCAGCCCGGCCAGCAGGCATCCGAGGACGGCCTCGACCATTTTTCCCATGGCCCGATCTCCGGTTGGTCCCGAGGACCATAGGCCCCGCGCCCTCGCCCTGTCCAATAGATCGCTATCCGGGAAGCTCACGCCCGGCGACCCGGCAAAAATGGCCTATCGGGCAAACTTTTCCCCGAGCGCTGTTCCTTAAGACGTTGATTCTTCAATGATTCGGTGTGGCACGGGCATTGCGCCGCAAGAGCAGCACCCAGGGACGAGAAAAAGGGAGCCGACATGAGGCTGATCAGGACTTTATGCCGCACCGAGGGGGCCGAGATCGAAAGCGGCTTGGAGTTGCTTACCCGCGTCACCCGGCTCGTGGACTGCCTTGAGCGGCCGCTGCAAGAGGGCGGCGGGACGCTCCGCGACGCCGCCGAGGAGGCGCTCACCGCCGCCATCGACGCCGAAAGGCGGCTGGCGGAGCAGGACAAGCGCCTCCAGGTCCTCGAGCGGCTCGCCAGGACCGACGAATTGACGGGTCTCCTCAACCGGCGCGGCTTCCATGCCGAACTTCGGCGCGCCGTGTCCGCCGCCGGACGTTACGGCGAATGCGGCGTGTTGATCTACGTGGACCTGGACGGATTCAACCCCATCAACGACACCTACGGGCATGCCGCCGGGGACGAGGTCCTGAGAAGGGTCGCCGGAACCTTAAGGGAAAACGTCAGGGACACCGACTCCGTCGGCCGCATGGGCGGCGATGAGTTCTGCGTCCTGCTCACGCGGACGTCGTGGAAGGACGGCCTGGCCAGGGCCGAGGGCCTGGATGGGAGCCTGAACAATATCTACGTGAGTTTATTGGGACGGATGATCGCAATCCGTGTCAGCTTAAGCGTCCATGCCTACGGCTCCAGGGACGACGGCGACGATCTCCTCGACCGGGTCGACGACGCCATGTACGTGACGAAACGCATGCGCGCCGGCTCCCGGCAGGTTAAAGCGCTATCCGGATAGCGCTCTAGTGCTTGAGCAACCCCCGGAGAATCCCCTCCGGCGCGAAAGGGCCGCAAGGCCGTGAAGAGTGATCGAGACAGTGTCGGGCGGAGCCTGAACGGGAAACTTGGCCATGCGCGTTGATCCCGACCATGTCTACAGCCGGGGCCGTGAACTCGTGCCCTACGAGACGCCCCCCCTTCCCGCCCCCGGACCACCCGCGCCCGAACCGCCCCGGCGGGAAACCGTCGCCGGGCCGATCACGCCCAACCTCGACGTGCGCAACCTCAGCCCCCGGCAGATGGCGGAGATGAGCATGGACCTCTATATGGTCGGCGTGATTACCTGGGAGGAGCACTTCATGCTCGCCTTTCAGCCCGAACTGCACCCCGACTACGACCAAACCGTCGGCGCGCTGACGGGCGAGAAGGCCGATCCGGACAGGCCCCGCGATTACGTCGCCATCTGGGAGGAGCGCCTGGCCTTCGAACGCAAGCACAACGCCGGCGACGACGATCGCGTCGGGCGTTCACGGCGGATCGTCAACCTGCTTCGCCGGATCGCCGCCCCCACCGACATCGTGGTCTAGAGCGGGTCAGGATAGCGCTCTAAGGCAGTTCGGCCACGTCCCGGGCGCGGAGCGGGGCCAGCTTCCATTCCATCGGGTCGATGTGCGTGGCCCAGGCATCGAAAATGCCGGTCCCGGCGATGGCCCGGCGGAGGGGCTCCTTACCGGCCGGGGTAAAGGGGCCGACCACCACCCTGAAGACCTGGCGGCCGTCAAGTTTGGCCAAGATAACCGCCGGTTCGAGGGTGTAATGACGATCGGCCAGGCGTTCTGCTTCCTTGTTCCGGTGGAAGCTTCCGATGACGAAATACATGTCGCCGCCCGCCGATTGCCCCGGAACCGCCGGAAGGGGATCGGAGCGCGGAACAATCGTCTCGAAAAACCGGGCCAGGCTGAACACGGGCATGGCGGCCTCAGGCATGACGACGGGCTCGGGCGTCAAGGGCGCGGCGCCGGCAACGCCCTTCTCCCCATCGGGGGCGCCGGCCGCGGTCTCGAACGCCGCCAGGTCCTCGGGCGCCCCCTCGGGCTCCCGGCCGGCCGGGGCGGCGTCTTCGGCAAGGTCGCCCGAATTCCCGGTCGCGCCGGTATCCCACAAGGCGTAAACGCCTTCGCTGTCTTCACGGCAGAAGGCTTCGCCTTTAAAGCCGCGCCACATGGCGCAGTCCTTTTGCGCCACGAGAGAGACCCCGTGGTCCGCCACCGACTTTTCGGTCACCAGGAAACTGATCCCGTCGATGACCCATGAGGCCACCTGGACGGGAACGGGAAGGGCGCACCCTTGCAGAACGATGATCGATAGCAGGATAAATCCCGGCAGGAAGATTCCCCGCACGACGTTCTCCCCTGGTTGTTACCCCTTGGCGGGCTGTAAACCCGCCTCGTTATCGGCATCGCGGCGCCCGAGGTTTTCTCTTGTTTTTCAGGCACCTTGCTTGATTGGTTTCATTATGGACGGGTCAGAGTGCCGTAAGCAACGGATTTTACGGGACCTCTTGCTTCAGTCCTTTTTCGTCACACCCGCCGGCA
This sequence comes from Pseudomonadota bacterium, assembly GCA_022560215.1. GTDB lineage: Bacteria > Pseudomonadota > Alphaproteobacteria > Rhodospirillales > 2-02-FULL-58-16 > JADFTO01. The sequence goes on from JADFTO010000013.1 coordinate 20,360, forward strand.
CCGCCTTGATGTGCAGTTCCTTGAGCCGGGCCGCCTCGACCGGGGCCGGCGCGCCCATCAACAGGTCCTCGGCCTGCTGGTTCATGGGAAAAGCGATGATCTCCCGGCAATT